>JAYTVG010000979.1:0-11099 GCA_043744135.1 Deltaproteobacteria bacterium
GCTTGGTGACGAGGAGCATCGCATTGGCGCGCTCAACGAATTTTCGGGGCCGAGCTACCGCGTGGTTAGCTTTGTCGTCGATGTGCCGCTGCGCGTCCCCGATGCGATGCTGCCGACCGCTGAGCGCCGCGATGGTCTTGGTCGCGTAATTTTTGGGCTCGCCGAGATTCAGCTGGTGGACGAACGCACCGATGCCGGCAACGAAGGCGGCGACAACCGCCACGATCGCTACCGCGCCCGACAACTCAAGGTGGTGCGCGACCGCCTGGAGCGTGGCAAACGCGGCGTGCGCGAAGACGACGTCGGCGACGCCTAACAGGCAGGCGAAATCAACCAAACAAACCCAACAAGCGCGTGCGCACGCGCGCCGCCAGCGAGGTGGGTGGTGCAAACGCCGAAGCGGGGATGAAACGCCGCAATCGCCGCGGTGGCGCTTTGGCGCACAGCTGCACAAACAATTCGCCGGTGGCGCGGGCGTCGCTGAGCGCTTGGTGAGCGCAATCGAGCGCGATGGCGTGGCGGTCACAGCTGCGCCGCAACGAGAAGCCCTTTTCGCCCGCATCGATCGCCCGCGCCAAGGACAGCGCGTCCACCCACGGCACATCGGGTAACAGCATGCCAGCGCGCGCGAGCTCGGCGCAGATGAAGCGGCGATCAAACGGCGCGTTATAAGCCACCACGCAGCGCGCGCTTTCGATCGCAGTGACGAGTGCGCCGGCGACCGCCCGAAAGCGCGGGGCCGCTTGGGTGCGGCGCGCGTTAAGCCCCGTGAGCTGGGTGACGCGCCACGGGATCTCGCGGTGTGGGTTGACGACGTGGCTGTCGTTTTGGCATTCGACACCGTCGACGAAGCGCGCCCACGCCACCTCAATCACGCGGTCTTGGGCCGGCGAAAACCCGGTGGTCTCCACGTCGATCGCCAAAAACGACGCCGGCACGGTCTGGGGCGGCCACGCGTGGCGGGTGGGATGTGCGTCCATGACTAACCTCGTTGGTGTCTATCTGCACGAGCTGCGGTCTTTTGCAGACGCACGCGCCTGATTTAGCTGCCGAGCGACTGAGCTCGACGAATTTGTTCACCTCCCAAGGTCAGTGAATTCAAATTGTGCCGCATCGCAGCCGCGGCCGATGCGCTGCGCTAAGCTGTGGCCATGGTCCCAAGTGAACCCGCACAGGTCGACCTCGCGCGTGACGCCGTCTTTGCTGTCCGTCAAACCGTGAGCGCGCGGCGTGCGCTTGTGTTTGGGCGCCTGGTGCGCACGGCGCTCGCTGTGAGCGTGTTGTTGTGTGTCGGGGCGGCGGCGTTTGTCGCCCATCGTGCGCAGCAAATTCGAGTCGACGCGCGGCTGTGGATGGTGGCGCGAGAGATCGAGGCTGAGTACGACTGTTGCGCCGGCGCCCAGCACCCGTGTTCAGACGCAGGCGCCGCACTTGGCACCCTGTCGCGGCGGCTCACCGCGCGCTCCGTGGCATGGGACACGCGGCTGTCACAAGCGGTCGGCGGCGTGCTGGGCATCGGCGATCTCGACGTGGGCATCGGCAGCGATGCGCCGATGGTCGACGCGGAATGGTCGCGCTGCGAGACGCAGGCAGAGCTTAGGCAGATGCGCGCCCAGCTCGAGCAACGCGCGGCCCTGCGCAACTAATCACGCGCTTACAAGCGTAGCGACGTTGGCGATCGCGAACGCGACCTCGCCCAGACGTGCATCATGTGGCGATGGCGGTGCCGAGACGTTGACGCAACTCAAAGTGCTCTTCTGACACCGCGAACAACAACAGTTCTTTCACCTTTGCGCCGTGCGCGAGTGCCACAAGATCGGGCTGCTTGAGCAGCGCCATGCACAGATCGAGATCTCCCGTGACGAGGTAACCGGCGCGGATCGCTGTGTGTTCCATGCCCTCGACAAATTCCTTGGTGCTGACGGCTTGGCGATTGCGCAGCAACTCAGCGACGTGGGGCGCCAAGGCGTTGGCGAGCGGTTGGCCGATCTTTACGAGTGACCGTTCGATAGCGCCGATTTGCGCTGGGTCGCCACGCACCGGGTAGCGCGGCTCCACCATCTTCACGGCGACGTCGATCAATGTCGAAAAGGCCTGCGCGCCGAGCGTCCGCGGCAACAAATAAGGGCGGCGCATCCCCGTCAGCTGGCGGGCGATTTGAAATTGCAGCACGCGGCCTTGCGTCTCTTTGAGCATCGGGCTCGCGCGACCAATCATCAACGTCGGTTGCTCCAAGCGCAGCGGCTGCAGGTTGTCGGCGCTGTCGATGCGCTCAAACAACGCAAAGCCGGTGAGGTCCAGCACGCTGGCGGCCTGCTTGAGCATCGTGATGAAATACGGCACCACCGGTGCGTCGAGATCTCTGCGCTCCCAGAGCTTTTTTTGATCGAGCTTGAGGTCGCGCGCGTTTTGCGCGAGCACGCTGCCCGCCGACTGCCACAAAATCGCGCTCATGTTCGCGAGCGGACCGCGCGCGGTGGGGTGCACCAACAAGTTGTCCCACAGCTTGTCGGTCATCCTGCGCTTGGCTGGCGTCTGCGCCTGCTTGCCGTAGATTTGCAAAATCTCCGCTTCGTTGGGGCGGATGTCGCCGAGAATTTTGAGCGCTTGTGCGCTGACAAAACAGCGATCGAAGTTCTTTTTCGCGAGCGCGAGGCGCACCAACTCGTGCAATGCGCGCGCGATCTTCTCTGGATCTTGGGCGATCAACAGTTGAAAGGCCTGCGCAGCCTCGTCCGCGGCCGCTGGGTTTTTGCTCAACAAGTCCGCCAGCACCTCAGTCACTTCCGGATTGTTGGGCTGCATGCGTTGAATCACTTTGTACGCAGCAGTCGCGCCGTCGAGACTCTTGAGACGGAACCGATACAGGTCGCCCAAGTTGCGCCACAACACTTCTTTAATACCGGCGCGGCTGTCGGGGATGCGCTTGAGCATCGCGATGTAGTTTTCTTCCAACAGCGCCCAGTTTTGCGACGTCGACAACATCTGCTCGATGGCTTCAAATGCTTTAACGAAGTTCGGGTCCAAATCGAGCGCCGCGTTGAAGTACTGCACCGCGCGCGCTTCGTTTCGGATCTCGTCGCGGTACACCTCACCGAGCGTTTGGCTCAAGCGCACGCGCACGGTCTCGTCGTGCTCTACGCGAACGAGCTCCTCAAGCACCTCGACCGCGCGCGGGCCTTGCCGCACCTGGCGGTACAGCGCGAGCAGCGACGTTAAGATCTCCTTGTCGCCCGGGCGTTGACGGTTCGCATCTTCGAGCGCGTCGATGGCGCGGTACGGGTCGTCGAGCTCAGTGGTCGCGAGGCGCCCGATCTCCGAGAGCAAGCGCACGCGGTCGTCAGCGAACACGAGCACAACGAGCCGCATCAAGATTTCGTAAGCGTCCTCAAACGCGCCTTCGCTTAAGTAGACGTTGGCGAGCAACCGCAGCGACGGTCCGTGGCTGCTGTCGAGCTTGAGCGCGTTTTGTAGACTCTTGGTTGCGCGATCGGATTGGCCCAGTTTGTAGTTGAGGTCGGCCAGCTGGTGGTAGTAGTCGACGATCTCCGCATCGGTGAGGCCGTCGCGGTGGTGGATCAAAATCGCGTTGTAGATCTTAGTGGCGTCTTCATGCCGACCGGCCTTCGCGAGTGCCGCGCCCAAGCCCTCAAGGGCCGGGAGGTACGTTGCGTCGAGGTCGAATGCGCGTTGGTAGTGCTTGAGGGCTTTGGCCTCGCGGCCGAGCTTTTCGCACACATAGCCTAAACGGTAGTTCTGCCGACACAGCTCGGGCACTTCCGTGCTCGGGTCCAAGCGCTCAACGATAATGTCGAGCAGCTGTTCTGCGCGCTGCCATTTCTCATCACGAAACGCGATCTCCGCGAGCGGGCGCGCGGCCGGCACGTGGTCGTACGTCAGCGCTAACGCCTTTTCGAATTCCTCTGCAGCGGCGTCGAGGTCCGCGGTGTCGTCTTGCAAGAACATGCCGGTGGTGGTGTGCACCTCCGTGCGTCCCATCTCATCTTGCGTATGCAGCGCCTCTTGCCGCAGCCAGTGCAGGTATTGCTGCTTGTCACCCTTGGCTTGTGCAATCAGCTTGATCGCTTGGATGCAAGGCACGTAGCTGGGATCGATCTCAAGCGCCGCTTTGTACGCGATGACGGCGTTTTTGACGTCCTGCAGCATCGTTTCGTTGATGTTGCCGATGCGGTGGTAGATCTCGACCGCTTTAGGCGAGCGCCCGAGCAGCTGAGCCTCGGACTGCAGCTTTTCAAGCGCGTTAAACCAGTTGCCACTCTTTTCGTACAGCGAGCCGAGTGCGTGGATCGCACCTTGTGCTTCAGGATCGAGCTCCAGCGCCGCTTGAAATTTTTGCTCCGCTTTGTCTTGGCGCCCAAGTCCAGCGCCGTAAATCTCGCCGATGCTGAGGTACAGCTGCACGATCTCTTTGGGGTCTTTGGTCAGCCCAATGTGCTTTTCATGAATCGCAATCAGCGGCTCCCACTGACCACGTACGCGATACAAACGCTCTAGGTTTTCAATCGCGCGCAAGTTGCTCGCATCGATCGCGATGATGCGCGTGTTGGCATCAACCGCTTTTTCAGTGTCGTCGAGCGACTCTTCCCACGTCGCGCCGATCTTAAACAACAGCCGTGTGGCGTCATCTGCGGAGGGAGCGACCTCCACCATTTTTTCAAAGATGCGCACCAACTCGTGGTGTTTGTGTTGTGTGGTGTACAGGCGCTCCAGTGAGCGTAAAGCCTGCACGTGGCCCGGGTCTTCGTCGAGGACGTCGCGGTACGTGAGGATCGCCTGATCGACGTTTTGCAGCTGTTGCTCATACAAAAAGCCGATGCGGTGGCGGATCGTGTGGCGCTCTTCTTGCGTCGCTGCCATCTCCTCGTGGCGCTTCAGCACCGCGATCAGCTGCGGCCACTTGCTGTGCCGCTCGAGGAGTTCCGCGTAGTCGCGCAACGCCAACGCGTCGCGTTCATCGATCTGCAAGATGCGCGCGTAGGCGTCGGCTGCGCCATCGGGATCGTTTGCGCCTTCATCAAGTGTGCGCGCAACCTGGCGTAAGACGTCGATGTTGTCTTGCGCGTTGGTGCTCTTCTCGATGCGCCGCTCGTAGACCTTGACGACGTCTTGATAGCGCTTTTGCGATTGATAAAGACCCACCAATCCTTGCAGCGCGGGCCCGCTGCGCGCGTCGTGCTCAAGCGCGCGCTTGTAGTGTAGCTCAGCGTCTTGCGGCGAGTTGAGCGACGTGTTCGCCAGCTCTGCCATGCGCAGATGGGTCTCGACGATGCGTTGTTCGTCGGTGAACTTGCCATCGAGCGCGTCGTCGTAGATCGAGACGACTTCATCGACGCTGTCGGTGTCGACGCCGAGGCGGTCCATCCACAGCGCGACCTCGCGATCGTCGACATTTTCGCGAAACGCGCGGCAGGCGGCCAAAAACGCCAGCGTCTTTTGGTCGAGCTTGTCTTCGTACAGCGCGCCGATGTCCTTCAGCAGCGCCACCCGCGTCGCGACGTCACTAGAGCGTTTGGTGCGCTCGTCTTTGAGCACCACCAACTTCTGCCAATTGTTCGAGGCCGCATACAACCTCGTCAACCGTTCGTATGCACGCTCGTTGGTGGGCTCAATCAGCAAGATCTTTTCGTACGACGGACCCGCAAGCTCCTTGCGCTTGACGTTGTCTTCAAACAGCGTCGCAAGCTCAGTGAGGCGCGCCACGCGTTGCGCAGGCTCACTGCGGTCGACGCTCTTTTCAAGCACATCAGTGAGCTCATCCCATGCGTCGTTGGCCCGAAAGATAGCCGCGAGCCGATCGAGCTCGACCCAAGAGTGAGGCTCGAGGTCCAAGATGCGCCTACCGGTTTCGGTCGATTCCGCACGCTTGTTGAGCTTTTGACCGAGCACCTCCGCCAGCTGAAAGCGCAGATCCTTGAGTGCGCTCGCGTGCGCCGTGGTGCGCATCAAACGCCGGATCAACGTCGTCAGCTCGTCGAAGCGGCCGAGGTTCCAATACAGCTTGCGCAGCGCATTGAGGCTCGATTGATTTTGCGGGTCGGCGTCAAGCACCGCGAGGTGGCGCGTGACCGCCTCTTCGCTGCCGCCCAAGTTCACCAGCACATCGCCGAGCTTGGCAGTCAAGTGCGCGCGCGCGGCGCCGTCAGTCTCCACCCGCAACGCCGCCTCATACAGCGTCTTGAGCTCGCCGTGGCGGCCGGCGCTGCCGTACAGACGTTCAAGCGTCGCGAAGGTCTCGCTTTGGCTTGACGCATCACCGCCATCCTTGGCGATCTCCTCCCACAATGGGATGGCGTCAGCGGTGTCGTCGACCTCGTTTGCCAGCAACATCGCCATGCGTTTGCGAGAGAGCGCGAAGCCGGCGGCGTCGCTGTCGGCCCGGGTGGCGGTCATCTCTTCGTCGAGCAAGCCACGTAAGGTGTCAACGTTGCCGTGACCGTCGCTGAGTTCGATGAGCAAGCGGCGCGCGCTGGCGTCGCTCGGGTCGTGACGACGTGCTTCTTGTAACAGCGGCACCGCCTCTTGTGGCCTGCCGAGGTGACCCGCCAGACAACTCGCAAGCTCAACTAAGATCGGTACGCGTTCGATCGGGTCGTCTTTGAACACGAGCCGTTGCCGTAAGGTTTTCTCCACGTCGCCATAGCGGCCCACCACGCCGTACAAACCGGACAACGCCTCAAGCGGCACAAAGCGGCCGGGCTGCACGGCGAGCACCGCTTCGTACGTCGCGATGGCGCGCGCGGTGTCCTTCATTTCGTTGGCGTACAGCGATGCGGCACTTTCGCGCAGCTCTGCTGCAAGCGCGGGCTTTTGGCCGACGTCGGCGGCGAGCGCTTCGTCTTCGTACGCTTCTGCGAGTTCGTTGACGACGTCCGCGACCACCGCCAGACGCGTCAAGCGCGCGCGCAGCTGCGGGTCGTGCGGGTCGGCGCGAAACGCGCGAGACAAGGTGAAAAACGCCAGGTCCGCGGCCTTGAGTTGCTGCTCTTGGATGTCGGCGATCTTGCTCAGGTGGCTTTTGAGCTCCTTCTTGTCGCCGTTGCGCTCAAGCTCAGGGACTTGGTTGTTGAGCACCTCGACGGCTTTTTGCCAGTCGCCGGTGCGTTCGTACGACGCCGTCAAAAACACCGCGCCGTCAAACTTGCCGGTGTTTCTTTGTGTGAGGCGGCCCTCGAGATAGGCGCGCGTTTGCGGATGATCTGGCGCGTCTTGCAGCACTGCTTGAAACTGTACGAGTGCGTCGTCAGGCAGCCCCAAATGGGTGTCCAGCACAACGCCGAGCTTGAAGCGCGCGATACGCGCGCGCGCGGCGTCGGTGTGGCCAAGTGCCGACAGCTCGCGGTCGAGCGCTTCGGCGTGGTCTTGATGTCGACCGGCGCGCTCCGCGGTCTCACCTAACGCGCGCAACGCTGCGATGTCTTGCGGGTGCTTGTCGAGCAGGCGCTGAAGCGTGGTGATGGCGGCGCCATGATCGTTTAATCCATGCGTCTCGATGGTCGCCGCTTCAAACAACGCGTGGCGCGCTGCCGTGACGTCGTGGCTGAGCAGCTCAGCTTTTTTCTTGAGCGTCACGGTCAGTTGTTGTGGGTCACCGGTGGCACGGTTGAGCCGCTCGACGCGCTCTAAGATCTTGAGGCGGTCAACGTCGGCCACGCGTTGCGCGGTCGCAGCTTGAAACGCCAGCGTATAAAATTCTGCTGCGCGCACCGGCTGGCCAACACCGCCTTCATACAACTCACCCGCCCGCAGCGTGTAGACGATGCGCTGCGCGTCGCCGAGCGCAAGGTTTTCGATGATGTCCTCGTACAGGCCCAGCAAACTTTCGAGGTCGTGCAGCCGCACGCTGAGGCGCTCGGCACGCTCACGCATCGGTGTGTCTGCAGGATCTTCACCAAGGGCACGCGCCAGCGTCACCATCGCTTGCTCGGGGCGGTTGAGCAGGCGCTCTTCCACGTCGACGATGCGGTTCCACAACGCCTTTCTCGCGTTAACATCCGTCTCGACGTCCAAGCGCAAACGCAGCACCGGCGCGAGCTCACCCCACGCACCTGCGGCCTGCAAGCGCGGATCGAGCAGCACCGCGAGGTGTGCCCGCATCGCCTTCGCCTCCGGGCGCGCGTCCGACGACAACAACACCAGCGCGCGCGTGCCCAGCGCCGTCACCGACTCGGAAGCGGGGTTCGCTTGCGCCATCGCCGTCAGGGCTTGCAGTGCGGCGGGGAAGTCGCGGCGCTTTTCGAGATCCAAATACGTCAGGCGCGCAAGCACCATGGCGCGCGCGTCGGCGGTCGGTGCCTCTTGTGCAAGCCATTGCAACAACTCGCGCAAGTCGGACCAACGCTCTGCACGGTTATAAAGACGCTCGAGCGTGGCGCGCGCGCCGGCGTCTTTGTCGTCGATGCCCAGCAGCGCGCGTGATGCGTTGATGGCGCCGTCGATCTTGCCGATGTTCTCGTCGACGTCACAGAGCTCCGCGTAGCTTTCTTTGGCGGTGTCGATTTGCCCTTCGCGACCGGCCGCGTCCGCCAAACGCAACAACGCATCTGACAGTGCCGGCTGATCATCCAACTGGCGCGTCAGGCGCACCAGCTGCTTCATGGTCTCGCTGTCGTCCGCGCCGGCTTGTACCGCCGCGAAGATGCGCTGGCGGGCCTGTTGCGGATCGTTTGAGGTGTGCTCGGCGATCTGCGCCATACGCTGGTGCATCAGCACCCGCACGCGCACTTGCGTGACACTGTCGACGGCGTCTTCGTACACCAGCGACAACGCTTCCAAGTTGTCGGTGTCTGTTGCGAGACGCTCGGCTTCATCGCGCAAGCTGTCGTCGTCGGGGAGCTCTTTGAGCGCGCGGCACACCGTCATGAAGCCGATGGCGGGCTGCCCCAACCGCTCTTGAATCTGCGCCATCTCGAGCAACAGTGTGGCGCGCGCCGTACGGTCGCTGGTGGCGCCCAAGCGCAGCTCGAGCATCGGTGGCACCGCGGCGATGTCGTTTTGCGCACGCAACGCCTGCTCTAACAGCTGCGCAGCATCAGCGATGGGCGGCGCGCCGCGATTTTTCGCGTGCTCCACGAGCACCTCAAGCGCTTGGCGCACCTCGACGACGTGCGGCGCCTCGGTCACGGCAAGCGCGAGCGCGTCCAAGGCACCCGCAGGATCGCCACGGCGGCTCAACAACAACAAGGCGAGGCGCGCGCGCAACCCGACGCGCTGTTCCGCGAGCGCCTGTGCGTTGACGCGCGCGCGCAAGATGTCCGCCAGCGCCGCAGAGTTGCCGGTGCGATCGTACAGCTCGTCGAGCAAACGCAACGCTTCAGCGTCGTCGGGCTGTTGTGCGATCACTTGTCGCAAGGCTGCTTCGGCACCAGCGTCATCGGCAACCACCAAAAGTTTACCCATCTCCATGAGCGCGCTGCGACGCGTCGCGGGATCGGCAGCGGTGTTGGCGCGACGCTTGAGCACATCGACGAGCGCTTGCTGGTCCGCGTCAGTGCGGTGGATATTTTCCAACAGCGCCATGGCGTCTGTGTCTTGCGGATCGTGCTTGAGCATGGCCTCAGCGATGCGCACTTGGCCTTCGCGGTCGTTGATGTCGCGCGCGACGTCGCCGGCCACTGCGAGTAGTCCCTTGGCGGAGTCGGGAGTGCTGACGGCGGCGACGTCCTCAAGTACCTCAAGTAGGTCCGGCATGCTTTGGGTGGTCTGTGCAAGGGCCCGCGCACGATCGAGCCGCTGTTGCGTCGGTGCGTCGCGAAAGGCCCGGCACGTCGCCATAAACGCCAACTGCGGGACACGCAGGGCTTGCTCATGCATCTGCGAGATCTCGTCGAGCAAGCGCGCGCGCTCCTCGCCCTGCTCGCGTTTTTGTGCAGCGATCTCGAGGCTTTCAACCAACGGCTGCCATGCGCGTTGCGCGCGATGGTGCTCGATGATGGCGTCAAGTGCTGCAAGCGCCGGTGCGTCGGTCCGTAACGCGATGCGCTGCAACGCGTCGCTGGTGCGTCCAGTGGTGTTGCCGTCGCGCTCTTCGCGCAGCGACGCGGTTAACGCCTGGACAGCGCCGTCGACGTCACCCGCACGCATCAACAGCGCGCCGTGCTCATAGTGCAGCGCTGCTTTGGCCGCCGGCTGCGTTTGCAGCACCGCGCGTCGCGCCACCACGGCAGCGAGCTCGTGCGTGTCGGCGTGTTGCAACTGCAAGCGCGACTGCAAGCGCGCAAGCAGCGTGTCGTCGTTGGGTGACAGCTCGATCGCACTGCGCAGCGCCTGTAGCCCGAGCACGTCGTCAGACAAACGTTCGAAGTAAAACTCCGACAGCTCCACCAAACAATCGCGCTGCTCATCACCCTCACACATCTGCGCAAGCTGCTTGAGGCAGTTGGCCATGGCGGGCGCGTCGTTACGCCGCTCGTGCAGCTGCAGCATGCGTTCCCATGGCTCGGTGGCAGTGACGTCGAGGCTCGCGACAAACGCGAGCGCCTCCAAGCCACCGTCTAAGTCGCCGCGCTGCACACACAAATCCGCCAGACGCTCAGCGTATAGGCGCGACAACTCGAGCGGCGCGCTCGTGCGCAACTCTTGGTAGATGCGCTGTAGCTCTGCGCTGCGCTTGAGTGCATGCGCGAGGCTCTCAACCTGCTTGCGCGCGGGCTCATCGTGCGGATCTTCGCGCAGATGTTTGATCAGCTGCTCAAACGCGTCATCGGGCAGATCGAGGTCTTGCGTCAGCACCTCGACCAGTTGGCCCACCAGCGCCCGTCGGCTTGATGGGTTGGTCTCGAGGTCGAGCGTGACAGCGAGCACGTCGGCGCGTCCGGCGTGGTTGGAGGATTTTTCATAGCGCGAAAGCAGCGAACGGCTGGCGGCCTGGCGCTCTGGCAAGGTGGCGCGCGCGTCCTGCAACACGGCCCTCACGCCCGTGAGCGCTTGCTGCTGCTCCGGATCGTTGGCCAGCGCAGCCTCGTATGCAGACAACGCCGCGCGCGAGTTGCCCAACTGCCGCTGCACGTCGCCGATCTCGGCACGCATCGCGGATCGTTCTTTGCCGGAAAGTCCGCTCGCCAATTCCGAAGACGCCCACA
>JAYTVG010000980.1:0-11098 GCA_043744135.1 Deltaproteobacteria bacterium
GGTTTTGGTTTTGGTTTTGGTTTTGGTTTTGGTTTTGGTTTTGGTTTTGGTTTGGGGCGCGGTGGTGCTTCGTCACATCTCGGAACGATGTTCCTTGCCTCGGCACACCTTGGGGGTCCTTCAGATCGCGGCTTTGCGACCCGTTTGGCAATGTGATGGCGCTGGCGATTTCCACCTCCAAATTCACCGCCTCGCGCATACAATCGGGCATGAGTTCCACGCTGCGCCCGATCCCTGGCCCGAAACCTGCCGTTTCCACCAACGTCGATGACGCGCGCCCCGCGCTCGACAGCGGCGCGGCACGTGCCCCCGCTCAGGTGAAGCACGTGCAGGCCCTGACGAAAGCCGCGCTTGGCCAGCTCGGCATCGACAGCCCAACAACCGTTCGCACCGTGGCTTTGGACGTTGCGCGATCTCCCGCCGTGGCCCGCATTGGCCCGCATGGCGCCCCACCGGCAAACGTCGTCGGTGCCGCTGAGATCTTGCAGCTCGGCGAGGGCGCGAGCTCCGTCGTCGGTGGCAAAAACATGAACATGGCGCGCCTCAACAGCATCCCAGGCGTGCGTGGTGCAGCCTTTCGCGCCGTCACAGCCACTGCGTACGGCAAACACCTCGACGACAACCGCATCGATCCGAAAGCCGCGGACGCGTTTTTAAACAAGCTGTTCGCGGCCACTGACTTTCAAGCGCTCGCACACGCGGAGAAAGATTTCCAACAACAGCTGGTGCTCGACGAGGGAGGAAGGCTCGGCGGACTCGAGGCTGGCAGCGGGCCACGCGTGCCGGTGCGCGCCTACTTGGACCAACTGATCGATCGCGCGCGCACGGCGCTGGCGCAAAAAGACCTCAAGCCCGACGAGCGTTTGGCGGCGTTGCGTCGCCTGTCGATGTCGGCGCAGATCGCCATCTTGTCGGTGCCGCTGCCCAAAAACGTGCACGCGGACATCGTCGCTGCCTACCACGCCATCGACCACGAGGTGATGGGCAACGTCACGTACGACGGCATCGCAGTCGCTGTGCGCAGCTCGGCCGTCGGTGAAGACAGCGCCGACGCTGCGTTTGCCGGTGCGCAAGACACGTATTTGAACATCACCGGTGCCGCGGACGTCGCGACCCACGTCAAGCGTAACTTTGCGTCGGGCTTTAACGTGCGCGCGCTTGAGTACCGCTTGAGCCAGATCGACAAGGAGGTGCAAGAGCGCGGCACGCCGCTGCTGCACGCACTGCAGAAGTTCGACTTCAACACCATCGACGTCAGCGTCACCATCCAGCAGATGATCAAGTCGCAAAAAGCCGGCACAGCGTTTAGCATCGACCCCGCGTCGGGGTTAGACAATGTCGTCGCCATCGACGCCAACTTTGGCTATGGCGAGTCCGTCGTGGGTGGCCGCGTCACGCCCGACAACTACCTCGTCAGTAAGACCACCGGCTTGGTCGCGCGCACGCTGGGCAAAAAAGACTTGATGGTGGTGGATAAAAAAGGCGGCGGCACTCACGAGGTGCCGACCTCCAAAGAGCAGTCGTTTGCGTGGGTGCTCAGCGACGAGGAGTTGGCGTCGGTGGCGCAGCAGGTCAACGCCGTGGAGCGCGACTACGGCTGCAGCATGGACACCGAGTTCGCCATCGACGGCACCGGTGTGTATTTGGTGCAGGCGCGCCCTGAGACCAAGTTCAACCAACATCACGCACAGTTTCCCGGCGTTATCCCTATGAAGCGCCTCGAGGTGGAAGCGGCCGCGCTCAAAGCTGCGGTGGTGTTGGCCAAGGGCGATGGCGCGTCGACGGGCGCGGCCACCGGCACCGCACGCTTCATCTCAAACATCCACGACCCCGACATCTTCGAGCGCTTCAAAAAGGGCGACATCCTCGTCGCTGAGCGCACCGATCCGGATTTCCTGACCTTCTTCAAGCTCGCCAAAGCGGTGCTCGCAAACGTTGGCGGCCGTACCTCGCACGCCGCCATCACCTCGCGTGAGCTCGGCATTCCCGCGGTGATTGGCGTCGGCGAACTCGACGCGCTCAAGGCACTCGACGGCAAAACCGTCACCGTCGACGGCTCGCACGGGGCTGTGTATGAAGGTGCGCTGCCGATGGTGCAAAAAGGCGAGGACCTCGACGTCGGCGCCGTCAAACTGTTGCCCACGCACACGTCGGTGGGTTTAATCCTTGCGGACATCGACCAGGCCAAGGTGTTGGCGCCGCTGCGCGCGGTGCCCGACTTCAAGGTCGGTTTGTTGCGTGCCGAGTTCGTGCTCGGCGCCATCGGCGTGCACTACAAGGCCCTCAAAGCCTACGACGCGGGCGTGCTCGACGAGGCCATCGCCGTCGCCAGCAAGCCGGGCGCCGCGGAGGCGACGGTCAAGCAGTTGTCAGCGCGCGCGGGGGATGCGCTGCAGGCACCGGGCATGACGGATCGCGAGCGCTTGCTGTTACAGACGCTGACGGTGGCGGACAGCGCGCATCTGTTGGCCACGCTTGAGCAGACCAAGGCAGGCGTCAGCGACCGCTTACAGAAGTCGGGCTACGCCACCGGCCATGAATTTTACGTCGAGATGCTGTCGCAAAAAATCGCGCTGTTTGCGCACGCGTTTGAAGGAAAAGACGTGGTGTACCGAACCACCGACTACAAAACCAACGAGTACAAGGGCCTGATGGGCGGCGCGCTGTTTGAAGGCAGCGAAGACAACCCGATGCTCGGCTATCGCGGTGTGTCGCGCGGTGTCGACGCTTGGGAGATCGAAGCGTTTTTGAAAGCGCGCAAAGCGTACGGCGCCACCAACTTGCAGCTGATGTTTCCGTTTGTGCGCACTGAAGAAGAGCTGCTCACCACCATGGCGTCGGCGCAGGCGCAGGGTCTCAAGCGTGGCGAAGACGGCCTCAAGGTGTTTGTGATGGCGGAGATTCCGTCGGTCGCCACCATCCCGCATACGTTTTTGAAACACGTCGACGGCTTTTCCATCGGCAGCAACGACCTGACGCAAGGTGTGCTGATGACCGACCGCGACTCGGCCAAACTGCAGCATACCTACGACGAACAAGATCCTGCCGTGGTGCAGTCGATGCTCGCCGTGATTTTCGCGGCGCGCAAAGCCGGCAAAGAGGTGGGCTTTTGCGGGCAGGGCGTGTCCAATAGCGAATTTCTCGCGGCCATGGTGACCGTCGCCGGTATCGATTCCGCCAGCGTCACGCCCGACGCGTATCTCAAAGTCAAACGCTTGGTGCACGACATCGAGCAACGCGGCATCGGTGTGGCGCAACTCGGCGCGTGGATGAACGACTACCGCAAGATTGGCATGACGACGGCGTTGTCGGCGCTGGCTCAAACGGGTGCGGTCGATTTGTCCGCTGCGCAAGCGGCGAACTTCAGCCCCGACGACGCGTTTGCGTGGGTGCAAGGCGCGCTGATGAGCGCCAACCTCATCGCCAGCAGCGCCGAAGCGCATGAGGCAGGCAACGGCCGCGCGCAGCTCGCCGCACTGCGTAAAGTGACCAAGAGCGTCATCTACGCCAACACCGATTGGCGCCACGTGGTGGACGGCGCCTTGCGCACGGCAGGGTTCGACAGCGCAGCCCAATGCGACGACGTCATTGCCAAGCGCCGCACGCAACACGCGCAGGCGCACGGAGCCACGCATGGCTAACGCGAAACCCTCGCCCACGAACACAGCAACCAACACCGCCGCCGACACGACCAGCGAGACGGTGCGCGTGTTTTGTGATCAATGCGGCAAAGAGAGCGATGTGACGCCGCAGCCGGCCACCACCAACACCGGCAAGCCGTTTTTGATTGGTGCGTGTGGGCGCTGCGGTGCTGCCGTGTACGCGATCGCGGCCAAGCGGTAACGTGCGGCGCGCCGCAACGTGTTCGCAACGCTAACGGTGCATGTCGTTCGTCGGCGCTGTCGATCGCCATCGCACCGTCACCCTCCTCGGCAGCGGGTCGGCACATGTGGGCGCTTCGGTGCCTTTGTGATTGCCGCGTTCACCCCCGAAAAAAAAGTCCCCGCGAAAAGCCCATCCACTCCAGCGAGCCCGCGAAAAAGTTGTTCCCCGCCAAACTCGATAAAATGCACCGTGGTGTTTCATTCCCCCGTGAGCGAAACTTAATGTGTTCTAAGGCACGCCTGAGCCCGACTTGCACCTATCCTGCTTGTCGAGGTTTTAGTGATGCCCAACAAACCAATGTCGTTGCGTGCTGCTGCTGCTGTGATCGCGGTGAGCGCCGCTGTCTTTGGTGGAGGCTGTAACGGCTGCGGCCCCCAACCGGGAACACTGACGCGCGGTGATGGCGAGCACACGCAGTTTCCCATCGCGGGCGACGCCGTGCACGCCATCGATCGAGCCACCGACGATGGTCCCGTCAGCTGCGTGTCGTGCCACGGCACCACGCAAGCGTTCACGCAGTTTTCCTGCGTCGGCTGCCACGCACACGAGCCTGTCGCCACCGATCTGCTGCACACCACCGTGCCGGCGTACGCCTATGACAGCGGTCGTTGCTACAGCTGCCACAAAGAGGGCGTGCAACGTCCGATCTTCGATCACGCCAGCGGCCGCGAACAATGCGCCACCTGCCACCAAGAAGGCGCCGCGTTTCACGCGCTACCAGTCGACAACTTCACCCACCCCGCCACCTACGGCACCGATTGCGGCAGCTGCCACTTCTCCGTCGTGGACTGGACCGACACCGCGGTGCCGCTCGGCCTCGCGTCTGATCCCGTGAAAAACCTCGAGGTCTCGGCGTTGTTGCCCCAATACGCGGGCACGTCGATCGTGAGCGTGACGCCGTCGCTGCAGTCGCTGCCGATGAACATGAACCACTTCACAGACCAAGTGGAGCCCGAGGTGATGGCCGCGTGCGCCAACTGCCATACCAACGCGGACACCTACTACCCCGGTCGGTTGCACTCATCGATCTCGAACCTGTTTGGTGCCGCCCCCACCCAGTGCGCGGGCTGCCACGCGGCGTCGGTGCCGTCGGGCTTTGTGGGGCCGCTCGCCACTGATCCGCCGCGCGACCCGGCCACCGGCGAGATGAAGCACGACGCCGTGGTGTGGTTGGCCGACGCGCCCACCGCCACCGCCATCGTCACCCTGGAATGCGCCACCTGCCACCAACCCCCCACCCAAGCGCGCAACGCGACCTGGGCGGTTGGCGATGCCCCCACGCAGTTTCACCCGTCGCTGGATGATGCGGCACTCGCGCAACCTGATTCGTGTATCGACTGCCACGCAAACTCGCGCCCAAACGCCGTGTTTACCTCGGCGGATGCGCCGATGCCCGCGGGCGTCACGTTCGATCACGCCACCGCCGAGGCACAGACCGACTGCATCAGCTGCCACTCGAGCGCGCTCGTGACGCCGGTGGCGAGCTGGACCGACGGCCGCTTTCACTCCACAAACGCGCCCACGCCCTCAAGCTGCCTGCCGTGTCACGAAGGCCAACGCCCCACCAGCGACGCGGATTGGCAGAACCCAACGTATGAAACCGCGCCGTTTGACTACGGCACCAACAGCGTTGGGATCACCCACGGCGCCGGCCAAGACTGCGTCAGCTGCCACGCCAACCCCGGCACCGGTGCCTGGGGCATCAACCAAAACTGGCGCGCGGGCAGCTACGACCACGCGCCCGGCACCACGGCAGACCACACCTGCATCGCGTGCCACAGCGCGCAGCGTGCCGACCTCGTGGTGTCAAACGCCGCGGCGCTGCTCGGCTTCGATCACGCCACCTCAGGCGCGGGCGATTGCGTCGGTTGCCACCAAGCAAGCGTGGTGGCCGGCACCTACAGCCGCTTCTTTAACGCCGGTGGCGCGTTGCCCGGTGGCGATTGGCAAGGCGGCGTCACGTACCCCGGCCCGTTTCCGATCGGCTCGCTCACGCAGTTCATCACGCTCGATGAGCTGATCTTGTCGCGCTCAGGGGCGCTCAACCTCGTCACCGGCACCACCCCCACCACTGAAGTGATCTACAACCAGATGGTGCACACGGCGGTGGCGCTGCCGCCCGAGCTCAATGCCGGCACGCAAGCCGACGCCACCACATGCTGGCACTGCCACACCAACGTCAACGGCAACGTCACAACCTTAATCGACGGCCAGTACCACGCCTCGCTCGACAGCTTCCGCGCGACGTTCGGTGCTGCGCTGTCGCCGCGCCCGCAACCCACCAGCAACTGCAAAGAGTGCCACGCCGCCCCCGCAGCCTCGCGCGTGCTGCAAGGCGCCAGCATCGATCTGCAACCCATGGACCACGGCGCGCTGTTTACCACTGCAGTGAACATCGGCGGCCAAAGTGTCAGCAACGTCGGTGCTATGGACTGCTCAAGCTGTCACGCGGGCCCCGGCACGTCGTGGGCGGATGGACGCTTTCATGCCAACATCGCCGCGGCGACGCCGCAAGACTGCACCGCGTGCCACTACGTCACGATGGCCAACACGCTCGCGTCCGACGCGGTCGTGGGCGCAAACGCCATGCGCCACAAATCCGTGCAAGTGCGCGAGCAAAACTGCCAGACCTGTCACACCGACGCACTCGGACGCGCTGCGCAAACGCCGATCGCTTTTGCGCAGTGGACCGGCGCCACCTTGCACCCGCACGTGACGACGCAGCCGACCGCTTGCGTCGAGTGTCACGCGGCCGGCGTGCCCGCGGGCCTGACGCAATCGAGCGTCACGTACACGTTGCCGCAAGGCGCCACCGCCACCAACGGCCGGCAGTGGATGACGCACGCGGACAACAACGTCGTCGGCCAAGACTGCGTGCGCTGCCACGCTGCCGATGCGCGCACCAGCGGCAGTGCGTGGAGCAACAGCACGGCGCTGCACGCGCGCGTCCCAAGCGTGGTCGCGTGCACCACCTGCCACGGCACCGGCACGGCGGGCGGAGCGCAAAACAACCTGCCAAGCGGCCTGACCGACACCATCACGGTGACGTCGTCAGCGGGCGTCTCTGGCACCGGCATTGCGGCCGGCACGCGCGATCAAATCTCGCACGCGGACCTCAACGTCGCGCGCAATGACTGCGTGATGTGCCATACGCAAAACGGTCCGTCGGTCGCGGCCGGCGTCGTCGGGCGCGAGTGGGCGCAAGCGAGCTTTCACAGTAAGTTCACGGGCGCAAACCCGCTGACGCTCAACGACACCAGCGGCCGCTGCAGCAACTGTCACCTCAACGTCAAACCCGGCACCGGCTACAGCGTCGATCACAGCACGTTTACAGCGGTGTCGGGCTCGGTGGATTGCAGCTCGTGCCACAGCTGGCCCGGCACCGGCGGCGTCAGCGCACCAAGTTGGGGGGGCGCGACTGGTGGCGCACCGTCGTTGATCGCGGTCGGCGGCTTCTTGGTGCCCGAGCCTCCCGCGCCCAACGCAACAACCATCGTGCTGCCGATCCCGAACTTGCCGCATCCTGCGGTGGCGACGGGCACGGCGTGCACGCTGTGCCACGGCGCCGCGGGTGGTGGCAAAAATGCCATCGGCTACGACCACGGCTCAGTGCTTATCAACAACAAATGCTCGAGCTGTCACGAGGCTGGCAGCAACTTGGTGGGGAGCGTGTGGAACGACGCCAACAGCGTCGCCGCCGGCGCTGGTGACACGCGGCCGTTCACGCTGGTCTCACTCGACGCCAGCACGGCGGTGTACCCGGGCCGCACGTTGACGGTCACGGCACCCAACCACTTTTACGGCACCGATTGCTACGAGTGTCACGACGCGTACGAAGGCGCCTTGTCGACGGCGACCACCGGCGTCGCGTACACCGCGGCGTGGTCGTTTCCTCACGATCAATCGCGCATGACCAACCCCACCACGTGCGTGCAGTGTCATGGTGAGGGTGGCGTGTTGCCGGCCGACCTCGTCAACGACCCGCTCACTTCCGTCGACGTCAACACGCTCGTGCCCAGTTACAGCGGCACGTCGGTGTCGCGCTTGGACGCAGTCGTTCAAACCATGCCGATGCCGATGGACCACTTGACAACCGCGATGGACCCCGGCGTCATGACCAACTGCGCCGCCTGCCACGCCGAACCGCAGACGCTGTACCCCGGTAAACTGCACTCGAGTTTGGCGAACCTGCGCTTGGGCAACCCGACGGCGTGCGTCGATTGCCATTTCACCTCGCGACCGACGGGCTTTGTCGGACCGCTCGCGACCGACCCGCCGCGCAATCCCGCGTCGGGCGAGATGAAACACGACGCTGTGGCGTGGCTCAACGACGCGCCCACCGTGAGTGGTTTGGTGCCGGTCGAGTGCAGCACCTGTCACGTGGCGCCGTCGCAAGCGCTGCCGACGACGTGGGCCGTCGGCTCTGCACCCGCAGTGTTTCACGCCAGCATCACCAACGCAGGCTTGCCGCAGCCGGATTCGTGCATCGATTGCCACGCCAACTCGCGCGCCGAGATCACCTACACCACTGCCAACGCACCGTCGTTGCCAGCGGGCGTGACGTTTGATCACACGCTTGCGTCTGCGCAGACGGACTGCACCGCGTGCCATCAAAGCACCACGTACACGTCATGGGCTGACGCGCGCTTTCACAGTCCCGGCGACGCCACGCCCTCGAGCTGCTTGCCGTGCCATAGCGGTGAGCGCCCGACGTCGACAGCGTCGTGGTTGAGCACCACCTTTCGCACCGCGCCGTTTGACTTCGTCACGAACGCCAGCGGCATCACGCACGGCGACGGACAAGACTGCGTGATGTGCCACGCGAGCTCGGGCACGGGCACGTGGGGCGTAAATCAAAACTGGCAGGGCGGCGCGTTTTCGCATGCGGCCGGCACCGTCGCTGACACCACCTGCATCGCGTGTCACAGCACGCAACGCGCGGACCGCGTGGGTGTAGCAAACGTCGCCACGTTGCTGGGCTTTGACCACGTCACGCAAGGCACCGGCGACTGCTTGGGCTGCCACCAAGCCAGCATCGATCAAGCTGCGTTCAGTCGCTTGTTTAACGCCGGCGGCACCTTGCCCGGAGGCGATTGGCAAGGCGGCATCTCGTATCCCGGCAGCGTGCGCATCGGCTCGCAGACCAACTTCATCCAAGTCGCCGAAACCACGCTCGTGCGTTCAGGTGCGCTCAACCTCGTCACCAGCACCACCACCAGCACCGCCACGCTGTACAACGAAATGCTGCACACCTCAGCGGCGCTGCCAGCATCGCTCAACGCCGGCCCGTCGGGCGCACCCGACGACACCAAATGCTGGCATTGCCACACCAACAACAACGGGCTCGTGACGTCGTTTTTGGACGGCCAGTACCACACGGCGCTGACGAACTTTAAAAACACCCCGGGAGGCGCGACCTCGCCGATAGCCCAGCCCACCACTGTGTGCTTGGACTGCCACACGCAGATGTACCCGCTGCATATTGTCGAGCGCGCGGCGTCGTACCTTGAGCCCATGGACCACAGCGCCGCGTTTACGACCGCGGTCAACATCGGCGGCAAGAGCGTCACCAGCGTGACGGGCGTCGAGTGCGCGGTGTGTCACCGCAGCCCTGGCACGTCGTGGGCCGACGGAAAGTTCCACGCCAACATCGGCGCGGCCACGCCTTTGGACTGCAACACCTGCCACTACGTGACGATGGCGAACACCGCGGTCGCCGATCTCACGACCAACACCAACAAGATGAAGCACGCCTCCTTGCAGGTGAAGTCGCAAAACTGTCGCAGCTGCCACACCGCGGCCCTCGCGCGCGGCGCGCAGACGCCGATCGTGCCGACGTTGTGGGCCGGTGGCTTGTTGCATCCGACCTCGACGCCACAACCGACCGCGTGCTTGGACTGCCACGCCGCAAGCGTGCCGGCTGTCAGCACCAAGGGCACCGTCAACTACACGTTCGCGCAGGGTGGCACGGCATCCAACAGCGGCCAGTGGATGCGCCACACCACGTCGTACGTCAGCGGCCGCGACTGCGTGCAGTGTCACGCCGCCGACGCCAAGACCGCCGGCAGCGCGTGGAATAAATCGGCGCCGTTTCACGCCACCACCACCGCGGTGACGACGTGCGCGACCTGCCACGGCCTGACCAACGGCATGGGGACGGTGGTGGGCACCAACAACAACATGCCGCTGGGGCTCAACGACTCGTCGATGCTGTCGAGCGTGGCGGGTGTCGGCACGGTGGGCGTCCCGGCTGGCACGAAGGCGCAGATCGCGCACACCGACGCCAACGTGACGACGCACGATTGCAATCTGTGCCACACGCAAGTGGGCGCATCGGCGGTCGCGGCCGTCACTGGCAAAGAGTGGGCGCAGGCCAAGTTCCACAACAGCTTCAACGCGGCCACCCCGCTGTTGCTAAACGGCTCCAGCGCGCGCTGCAGCAACTGCCATATGAACTTGCGTCCGGGCGCCGGCTTTTCCGTCGACCATAGCGCCTACACCAACGTCGCGGGCTCAACCGATTGCAGTTCGTGCCACTCGTGGCCCGGCACCGGCACGGCGGCTGCGCCCAACTGGCTGGGTGCGGCCGGCGGCTTCCCTCCCATCATCGCGGTCGGTGGTTTTTTGATCACGTCACCTCCCGCGGCCAACGCGACGACGACCCAGGTCGGTATCGCGAACCTGCCGCATCCGACGCCCGGAGCGAACGCGTGCACCGCGTGCCATTTGACGGCGGGCGGCGGCAAAGACGCCACCGGCTACGACCACCTCAGCACGCTGTCGAACCAAAAATGCGCGAGCTGCCACGAGGCGGGGAGCAATTTGGTGGGCACGAAGTGGAACGGTGCGACGGCGATCGTGGGGGCAGGCGACACGCGACCGTTCACCATCGCGACCATCCGCGCGACCTTCAAGGGCAACAGCAGAAACGTCACAAGCAACGGCCACTTCTTCCCGACCGACTGCTACCAGTGCCACAACAAGCCGACGGGCGTCGCGCACGTGACGACGGGAACCACCTACACCACGGCGTGGAAGTTCCCGCACACCGAAAACAAGATGACGAACCCAGCGACCTGTGCCCTGTGCCACGGCAACAACATCCCCAACTGAGGATGACGAACTGTACGCGGCTGTAGCTGCGTTGCTTCGCTGCGGTGCTCGTGTCGTGCACCAAAAGTGCACTCACTGCGCTCCTCGCTCGCGCCTTGCC
>JAYTVG010000981.1:0-3237 GCA_043744135.1 Deltaproteobacteria bacterium
GTCGCGGAGCGCGGTGTGCGCGCGCGCGTTGACGTAGCCGGTCATGCCGTCGGCGTCGAAAACCCCGCGCCGCCCATTCGCCTTGAGGTTGACGACAAAGTGCAAGACCGCGCCGACTTTGACGTCGGCGGCACCGTGATCTTGGGGTGGGACCGTCCGTTTGGCGTCCCCATCGTGGGCGACCTGATGGGCACGGGCATGTTCGACGTCGGCGGTGATTCACCGGTCTCGCCGTTTTTAGACGAGCGGTCGCAGGCGCCACGCGCACGCCTGTACTCGGCGTTCATTGGCTTGTCGTTTGCGCCGGGGGAACTGCTCGAGCCCGTCAAGTTCAACGTCGGCCGCATGACAGAGCTCGTTGAGTCACCCATCACCTACGATGGCGCGTCGGCAGGCGTGGCGTTTCGCTTCACCGGCCTCGGCTACGCCAACGCCAAGCTGTGGGGCGGCTTAGATGGACCGCAGCACCTCGCAGACGACCCCATCACGCGCCGTTCGACGCGTGCGTACAGCGAACAATACGTCGACGGTTCCGGCTTCGTGTCCCCCACGGGCGGCGTAACCATCAAGCGTACGGCGATCGCGGACCCGATCTTAAACCCCGTCGGCGGCATCAACACCGACGGCAAGATCTTCAACGTCGGCTGGGTGCTGAGCCACACGCTGCTGCCCTCGGTGCAGCGCAGCCGTGTGGGCGCGGGCTATACGCTCGACATCTCGTATTTGATGCTCGACGTGTTCGCGGACTTGCGCGCCAGTGACTTCATCCCGCGCGTCGCCACCGTCAGCGCGGATCTGTTGACGTGGGACGGCACCACACGCGTGGGGTTGGTGGCGGGGCTGCAGTTTTTGGAAGACATCTGCAGCTACGACTGCACGTTTCGCGCAATCAAACCCGCCGACACCTTCGTGCAAAAAGACGCGGACCTCACCGAGACGTACCGCGTGCGCGATCAAATTCGCCACCTCAACATGGGGCCCGAGCAGGAGCACATCAAACTGATGCTGGAGGCAGAGCGCCAGTTGCCTTTGGGTTTTACTGCGCTGCTGCGCGGCCGCCTCAAGCAGTACCTCAACGACAACGACCTCGACTACTTCCACGCCAGCACCTACGAGGGCGGCGGTGGCGTCAGCTGGTCGCCGGGATTTTCCATGGACGTCGGGACTGAGCTGGTGCTTGGTGCGTTAAACACGGGCGAGCAGGACGCGGCCAACTTCGACCAACGCTCAGAGGGTCTGCAAACGTACGTGGAGAATCGATGGTTCGTGCGCAACGTCTTGTTGGAGGGCAAGTTGTCCCACCTCGGGGAGGTGTTCGTGCGCCGACAAGACGTGCAGACCAAGGCGATCTTTGCACAGGGCCAGTGGAGTGGTGCGGTGGCCTCGACGCTTCGCTACGATATTCTTGATTTTTGGTCGGCGTCGTTGCGCGTGGATGCCGACGCGCTGTCCCCCGTCGATACGCTCAATGGCGCGGGATATCTTGGCGCGATGCTGGCGACGAGCTTGAAGTTTTGAGATCTTTTTCCCCTTTCGTAAGTGCGTGCAGGCGGTCCGTATGAAGCCCCAAGAGTCCCGCAGCGTCGTCGCATTGCTCGCGTCGTTCACGGTCGCTGCGGCCGCGGTGTTGTTCGTCAGCCGCAGCGCCGCGCAAGCCCCGCCCACGCCGCCGCCGGTCGCGCCTGTTTCAGCGCCGGCTGCCGCCGCACCGGTGCAGACGCAAGCGCTCGACACGTCGCAGCCGTTTGATCACGACATCCACCTGAGCGCGCCGAAAATGGGTGGCAAGCAGATGGGCTGCCAAAATTGCCACGAGATGGTGAACAGCGACGGCACTTGCCCAAAGCAAGAGGTGCGCTTCCCCAAACATGAAGCGTGCGCCGGTTGCCACGCCGCCAACTTTTACACGCCGCCGCTCACCATCTGCACCAACTGCCACCAGACCGCGAAGTTTGTCGCAGCCAATCCGCTGCGCGAGCTCACGCGCCAAGTGACGCCGAAAAAGGCGGAATTTTCGCACCGGTCCCATCTCGCAAAAAATCTCGACTGCACTTCGTGCCACGGCTTCGTCAAAGGGGGCGACAGCGTCAGCCACCCAAGCCATCCCAACTGCTGCGAATGCCACGCCGGCAACGGCATGAACGGCAAAGTGGTGCAGCCCACCATGAACAAATGCGGCGAGTGCCACTCCGCGTCCAAGGGGGCAGGGCGCGCACCGTCAAAGATCCATTCGTTTTCGCACAAGACGCACAACACGGACCCGCGCACGTCCGCGTCGATGTCGTGCAAGCAGTGCCACGTGAACACCGCGCAGGCAAACACGCTGCGGCAGATTCAGATTCCGCCGATGCCGGTGTGTGTCGAGTGCCACGACGGCAGCGATCCAAACCAACCGAATCCCAAAAATCCTGCGTGGCGCGGCACCGGCGCGTTTCATTTCTCGACGTGCCTCAAGTGCCACATCGCGGGCAGCATCAACAGTCTGCCGCTACCGCCGTCGCACCCGACGACGACCGCGCCGGGGGCCTTGTGAATCGTGTTTTCTCGCTGGTAGGCGCCCGCGTGCGCACCGCTGCGTCGGGCCCGTGGCCGTTGCTGTTCGCGTTGTGCGTCGGCGCGCTCACGACTGCTGCCATCGCGACCATTCGCCACAAAGTCGAGGGCGGCCAAACGGTCGAGTCGATTGCGCAGCAGTACTATGGCGACGTCGCGCGTGCGCCCATCGTGCGCGCGCTCAACAAGATCGCAGATGGCGACCAACCCGCCGCCGGTGCGTTTTTAAAAATCCCCGGCTCGACGCTGCACACGGTGCAGGCGGGCGAAAACGTGCGCAAGGTCGCGGATCGTTTCTTGTCGGGTGACGGCGCCGAAGATGTCATCGCCGAAGCCAACGGGCTCGCGAAAAACGCCAAGCTCAGGCCCGGCCAGACCCTCACGATCCCTGCGGAGATCGAGGTGCGCACCAACGGTGCCAGCGCAGAACAACTCGCCACCACGTATTTGATGGACCAAAACCTCGGCGCGCGCCTGCGCCGCTACAACGGCGTGGCAGACGGCGCCAAGCTACCTGCGAAAGTCTACATCCCGCTGGTCGGCATCGAGCCACGCGGTGGAGGTGGCGGGCCCGTCGCTGTTGCACCCGCACCCGTCGCTGTTGCACCCGCGCCCGTCGCTGTTGCACCCGCGCCCGTCGCTGTTGCACCCGCGCCCGTCGCTGTTGCACCCGCGCCCGTCGCT
>JAYTVG010000982.1:0-3234 GCA_043744135.1 Deltaproteobacteria bacterium
CTGAGGCCGAGCGTTTCGGAGTCTTCCCAGCCCGGCCCCGTGAACAACGCATCGCGGCCGGCCGTGATCGCTGCGTCGGTGGCGATGCCCGGAGCGCCATCATGCGTAAACGTCAACGCGATCCAAAAGGCTCCTGCAGCGATCGTCGGCGGCACGTCGAACAGCACTTCGTTTGCGTCTAGCGTCGACGACAACACCGGGTGTGTCTCAGCCACAAGTGTGGAGCCGGGAAATCCCGGATCTGCAAACACGGCGCTTTCGCCTGTGTCATCAAAGACGCTCGCGAGCACGTCGAACGCTTCGCCGTCGGCCGCGCCGCCGAACAAAAAGCGCAGGCCCGTGACGGTGACCGGATAGGCGGAGGCCGGCAGCGAAATCTTCACGGCGGCGCCCTCGCCACTTGCAAAACCTCCCTGAAAGGTCGCGGTCCCGCCAGCGAAGTCGTCGACACAAACGTCGTTTGCGATCGCCGACGCCTGTTGTGCGAACAGGGCAAGGCTAAGCGAGACACCAACCATCATCATGCGCATGTTGCAACCATAGCGCATTGCGTGCGTGCTCACGATGCGGTGGGGTGCGCTCATGCATCTCGACTTGACCCGCATCGATGTCATGGACGTGGACTCGATGTTGACCGACGACGAACGTGCGGTGCGCGACAGCGTGCGGCGCTTCGTCGATGCGCGCTGCATGCCCATCGTCGCCACGCACTACCGAAACGGCACGTTTCCCGAAGCGCTCATCGCGGGTTTTGCGGAGCTCGGCGTGCTCGGCGCCACCATCAACGGCTACGGCTGCGCCGGCATGGCAACGTTGTCGTATTGGTTGGCGCTGCATGAGCTAGAGCGCGCAGACTCTGCCATCCGATCGTTTGTCAGCGTTCAGGGCAGCTTGTGTATGTACCCCATCGCAACCTTCGGCTCTGACGAACAAAAGCAGCGCTACCTTCCGAAGTTGGCGCGCGGCGAGTTGGTGGGCTGCTTTGGTTTGACCGAACCTGACGCGGGCAGCGATCCTGCAAGCATGCGCACCACGGCAAAAAAAACCGCGGGCGGCTACGTCATGAACGGCACCAAGCGCTGGATCACCAACGGCACGCGCGCGGACGTCGCTGTGGTGTGGGCCAAGACCGGCGATGATGCGGGCAGCATCCGCGGCTTTGTGCTGCACAAAGGCATGGACGGCTTCTCGCAACTCGCGATCGATAAAAAACAAAGCTTTCGCTGCTCAGACACCGCCGAGCTCGTGATGCACGATGTCTTTGTCCCCGACGCGCAGCTGTTGCCACTCACGACGGGCCTCGGCAGCGCCCTGAAGTGTTTGTTTGAGGCGCGCGGCGGCATCGCGTTTGGGGTGCTCGGCTCGGCGACGGCATGTTTGCACACGGCCATCGCGTTTGCGAAAGAGCGCGTCGCGTTTGGCAAGCCCATCGCGGGCACGCAGCTGGTGCAAGCGAAGCTCGCGCACATGGCGACCGAGTTGAGCAAAGCACAGCTGCTCGCGGTGCAGCTGTGTCGCCTAAAAGACGCGGGCCGCTTGCAGCCGGTGCAGGTGTCGATGGCGAAGATGAACAACGTCAAAGTTGCCCTCGACATTGCGCGCAGCTGCCGCGACATCTTGGGCGCAAACGGCATCACCGACGACTACCCAGTGATGCGACACCTGTGCAACTTGGAGACGGTGTTTACCTACGAGGGCACGCACGACATCCACTTGCTCGTGATCGGCCAGCACTTGACGGGGATGAACGCGTTTCGATAGCGCGGCTAGCTCACCCGTGCCCTTGCCCCTCGCGCTGCGCTAGCGTGACTGCGTGCTGCGCTTTGCTCTGCCGCCGTCTTTGGTGATGCCACCGCTCGCGTCGCGGGTGCGGGTTTTGCGCGAGGTGCTCGCGGACTTGCTCGTCACCGACGTCGACGTCACGGTCAGCCAAAGCACCGCTGCGCTGTTGCGCAATCTCGCGTCGGGTGCGGTCGACGCGGCGTTTGGATCGGCGCTGGTGTGTGCGCGCGCGGAACAAATCGGTGCGCGCGTCGTTGCTCAGGTCGTGAGCGAGGGCTCAGGCAGCAGCGTTTGTGCCCTCATTAAGCGCGCCGGCAGCGACGTCACGCTCAAAGCGACCAAAACCATCCGTTTGGCGTTGGTTGACGACGATGTCGGTAGCGAACTGCTGCTCGCACATCTCGCCGCGCGCCACCTCGATGCCGCGCAGCACTTCGCGTCCCACACGGCCTACGCGTCGCGCGCAGCCGCGGTTGCAGCGCTGCTCGATGGCACGGTTGATTTGTGCGCGATCGCATGCGCTCGCGCCGACGCTGCCGCGTTCGACGACATGACGCGACGCTACGCCCCCACCTCTCCTGGCGCACTGGCGCTCGTCAAATGGACCGATGCAACGTCGCACGGTGGCGTCATCGCGAGCGCCCATCTCGACGCGCAGTTCGCCGACGCGCTTGCGCGGTGCATGGTGAGGCTCAGTCAAGAAATCCCTGGCAAGCATGCGCTCACGGTGCTGCTCGTCGACGCGTTTGTGACCGCGGGCCAGCCGGGGTACCGCGCGCTGGCCCCGTTGCAACAAGACCAGCGCTAACGGCGAGGCCTCAGCCTTTGTTGAAGGAACGCACTTTCGCGACGAGGTTTTTGACCACCTCGGGCTTGTCCGTCAAATCAGGATTGGCGGCCATCATGGGGCTTTTGCCGACGGCGGCTCCGCCTTGCAAGATCACCTTGCCAATGTAGTCGTCGGTGACGCTTTTTTGCCACGCAGCGTCGTTGTAGTTGCGGGGGTGCGGGTTGAGGGCTTTGCCGGTGTCGGTCTCGCCCTTGCCGTCGGCACCGTGACACAAGGCGCAGCGCGTGGTGAACACCTGCTCCGCTTCTGCCTTGGGGTCGAGCGCTGCGACGATCGTGGGCGCCACCGCAGGCGCTGCGGGCGTGGGTGCTGAAGGCGTGGGTGCTGAAGGCGTGGGTGCTGCGGGCGTGGGTGCTGAAGGCGTGCCGCCCGCTTTTGCCGGGTCGCCAGAGCATGCCACCGCCAACGACACGACGGTAGCGAGTGAGAGCGCAACGATTGATTTGTGCATATGCGAAACCTCCAGCGTCTTTGTCTCGCGTCATTCACAACAACGAAAGAGGCGTGATGCCGCGCGTGCGACAACCTGCCGCGCACATTTGGGCTACTTCTGGTTCGACCTCGCCACACTGTTGAGCGCGCTGCCCGCCTTAAACCATTCG
>JAYTVG010000983.1:0-3232 GCA_043744135.1 Deltaproteobacteria bacterium
CTTCACGCAGCGCGCGCGCTGCTCGAAGTCGAAGTCGATGCGGTCGCGAGCGGCTTTGACGACGCTGACGCGGATGCGCGTGCGGCGCCCGCCGAGTTCGTCAATGTCCCGACAGTCGCGGTGCACCCGCAAAAGCCGCCGCCACCCGCGTCCCCGCATGACGCGGGCGGTGAATTCACCGCCGACGTCATCAACGCTGCCGACGTCAGCGACACGCCGCCGCGCGCGATGCCCGTGGCCGATCCCCAAAACGTCCGCACCAGCGGCCTTGTCGGCGGTGCCGGCGCGCCGATCGAGGTGGAGGAGCTTGACGATCCGACCCACACGCGCGTCGTCGATGGCAATGCTGCCCAGTCCGCTGACGCGCTTGAGCGCCACGCGCAACAACTTGAGGCGCAAGCGCAACAACTGCGCGAGCGCGCGTCGCATTTGCGTCGAGCGAGCGCGCCACCGCGCACCGCGACACCGGGTGGACAGTCCGGCTTGCCGACGATGGCGAGCGCGGAGATCCACGAACTGCCCGCGCGGCGACGCACGCCACAATCGGCTGACCACGTGGCGACGCGCGCGACGCCGCAGGAGTTGTTGTCGGGTGTGTCGTTTGCGGAGGTGCACGCGGTGCTCGGCAGTGCGACGCGCGCTCCCGCTGACGTCACGCAACTCGCCTCACAAGACGAGCTGCCGGCGCTGCGCGCATCGCTCGTCGACGACTTCGCAGGCGAGTCAGCACCCGCCAGCGACGACGGTGACGTGTTTGGCACGCAACAAGCCAGTACGCCGTCGGTGCAACATCGGCCGCCTGCCAACGTCGCGCTCGTGGTGCAAGACGCGCGCGCGCGCGAGCGCCTGATGCGCCACCTCGGTTTGTTGTTTCCTAACCTTGTCGACGTCGAATCGTTGCAGGACCTGCGCGCGCGTTTTTCCACGCGGCGGTTTGTCGCGGTCGTGTTCGTGCGACCAGACACCACCTCCGAGGCGTTCGAGCGCATGGCAGAGGTCGCGCAGGGCCCAACCCAGCACGCCAAGGTGTTGGTGTTGTCCGCTGACGCCGCGTTTGATCGCGTCAGCAACGTGTCGTTGCGTCTTGAACTCGGACAGCGCGCGAGCGAGGTCGCACAGCAGGTCGTCGAGGGTTTGCGCCGCCTCGACATCAAAGCTGGGCTCGACGACGTGGCATGAGCATTGCGCCGCCGCTGCCCGGTGACAAATCGATCGCAATCCGTGCCATTTTGTTGGCGGTGCTCGCGCGCGGTGCGAGCACACTGCGCGGCATCGGCGCAGGTGACGACGTGTCGCGCGCGCTTGACGTGGCGCAACAGCTCGGCGCTCGTGTCGTGCGCAGCGGTGATGACGTCGTCATTCACGCTGGTGTAGCCGTCGTCGCAGACGCAACGCTTGATTGTGGCGGCTCGCAGACGCTGCTGCGTTTGGTGGCGGGCCTCATGGTCGGGCAAGGGCTCGGCTGCACGCTCGACGGCAACGCGCAGTTGCGTAGCCGCCCCCAACACGCGCTCGCTGAGGTGTTGCGTGCTATGGGTGGCACGCTGTCGACGACGTGGCCACTGCGCGTGTCCACAGAGCTATCCGCACCAGTCGCGGCGCTGACCGTCGAGATCACGCGCGCAAGCGCGCAGCTCAAAGGTGCGGTGCTGTTCGCCGCGCTTGGCCGCAGCGCGGTGACGACGGTGCGCGAGAGCACCATGACGCGCGTACACACCGAAGCGCTGCTACACGAGTACGGCGCCAACGTCGACGTCACGACCGTCGGTACGGTGGTCTTGCGCGGCCCGTTTGTGCCGCCCGCGCGCGATGTGGCGGTGCCGCGCGACGTGTCATCGGCCGCGTTTTTGTTGGTGGCGACCGCGGCGAAAGCGCGCAGCACCCTGAGCGTCAACAACATCTCGATCGCAACGGGACGCGACGGCATCTGGCGCGCGCTCAAAGGCATGGGCGCGTCCGTCGTGTTTTCGCCACGCGCCTCGGTGGCGGGTGCTGTGGCTGACGTCGTCGTACGCGGTGCTGAGCTACGCGCGTGCACGATCAGCGCCGACGAGGTCGCAAGCTTAGTGGACGAAGTGCCCGCCCTCGCATGTTTATGCGCGCAAGCAACCGGCGTGTCCTATTTGAACGGGTTAACGGCGCTGCGCACCAAAGAGAGCGACCGCATCAACGCCACGCAGTCTTTGCTGCATGCGTTCGGCGTGCGCTGTGACGTCGACGGCGACGCGCTGTGTATCGTCGGTGCCGGCACGCAGTCGCGCCCCTCATCGCCCGTGGCGGTGCGGACTTTTGGCGATCATCGCATCGCGATGGCGGCGATGTCGCTCGGTCGCGCGTGGGGATGCGCGGTCACGCTCGACGACGCGAGCTGCGTCGACAAGAGCTTCCCCGCATTTGACGACGTGCTTCACGCATTGCCCGCGAGCTAGCGGCGCAGTGCCACGTCGAGGTGGTGGATGAGCGCGTCGGGCCCCTCAAGGCCGACGCTGAGCCGAATGAGCCCCGCGGTGATGCCGCGCTTTTCACGCTCCACCTCCGGCACCACAGCGTGCGTCATCGACGCGGGATGTTGAATGTAGCTCACCGCTGAGCCGAGGCTGACCGCGAGCTCCATCGGCACATCACGCTTGGCGAAATAGTTCATCACGCCTTTGCCTGCTTCTAAGCCGCCTTTCACCTCAAATGCCAGCACGCTGCCGCCGTTACGCATCTGCTTTTGGGCGAGCTCGCGTTGTGGGAACGACGCCAAGCCCGGGTAGGCCACGCGCGCGACGTCGTCGTGCCCGCTCAAAAACTCCGCGATGCGCTGGGCCGACTCGCTTTGCGCATCTTGCCGCACCGCCAAGCTTTGCACCGTCATGCTGTTGAGCCACGCGTCAAACGGCGACGGCGTTGCGCCAATATCTTTGTACCAAGGGAACACCACGTTTTTCAGCAACGAAAACGGGCCGAGCAGCGCGCCCGCGATGGACGTGGAGTGGCCGTTGATGAATTTGGTGATGGAGTGGATGACGACATCTGCCCCCAAGCGAAACGGCTGTTGCAAATACGGCGAGCAAAACGTGTTGTCGACGACGAAGAGCGCTTCAGCGGCGTCCGTCAGTCGACTGATGGCTTCAATATCGCACAGCTTGAGTGTGGGGTTTTCGGGCGACTCCACGACGACGCACACGACGTCACCGCGGTCGAGTTCACGTTTGACAGCATCGAGGTCCGCCATGTCAACGAAGCG
>JAYTVG010000984.1:0-11069 GCA_043744135.1 Deltaproteobacteria bacterium
CGACAGTCGGTCGCACCGCTGCTGCTCAACCAAGCTACGCTCAAAGATGCGCTTGATGCGTTTTACAAAGAGCGCGTGCTCGAGTGGATGCTCGCGAAAAACGAAGTGTTCTCGTTGCTGGAACCCGAGCGTCGGCGCCTGTTGTTGTCGCGCTGCGGCGTTTACGACATCCCCAAAGGACGTGTGGTGGTGCGCGAGGGCGAGCTGCACGACGCCATGTACTTCATCAAGCGCGGCGAAGCGGAAGTGAGCCTCAACGACGCCGGCACGCAGGTGTTCATCAACAAGCTGTGCGCTGGGGAATTTTTCGGTGAGATCGCGGCCCTCGAAGGCGGCCCGCGGCGCGCGAGTGTGCGCGCCGTGACCGATCTCGAGGTGTTTCGCATCTCCAAAGACGATCTCGCGTTCGTGTTGGTCGATGCCCACGACGTCAAAGCGCGCCTGCTCAGCGCCATGCAAACGCGCTCGCACGAACTCGACGCGCGCATTCGTGAGCAGCGTAGCGTGCTCGCCAGCACCTAACGTTTTACGCGCCGGTGGTTTTTGCGAGCGGCAACAACACATCGCCCCAGTGTTCAGTGGGCCAGCCCTTTTTGCGGGCAATCCGCCGCAGCCGCGGATCCGGGTGCACGACGACCGGCGAGCCCACCGCGAGCAACACCGGAAGGTCACTCGCGCTGTCCGTGTAAAAGGCGCACTCGCTCAAGGGCACGTTGAGCTTGACCGCGCAGGCGCGCGCGAGCTCCAACTTGCCTTCACCAAAACACACCGGCTCCACGGGCTCACCGGTGAACACGCCGTCTTTGACTTCGAAGCGATTGGCTAAAAATCCATCGCATCCCAAGACGTCCGCGATGGGCGCACACAAATAGTTCGTCGACGACGTCAACAAGAAGCACAAATCACCCTGCGCTTTGTGGTGCGCGATGGCAGCGCGCGCGCCAGGGCGGATGGTGTGGACCACTTCGTCGCGCCAAAACTCCATCGTGCGCTCGATGATGTCGCGCTCGCTTCTGCCCTTGAGCCCCTTAATCGCGACGCGAATGGCGTCGTCAGCACGAATCAAACCCAGGGAGTACAGCCCCACCCAAATCGCAGCGCGCAACGCTTGAAACCACGAGATGGTGCCCATGCGCAGTTCGCGTTTGAGCCACAACGTCGCGCTGTTTTTGCCGAGTAGCGTTTTGTCGACGTCGAAAAATGCGATTGCGGCCACGGCATGCACAGTGTCGAACCCGTCGACGCGCGTCTAGTGCTGTCGCGCGGATTGCGGGGGCTTGTCAGCATCGCGCTAGGGCATCAAGCTGGAGCGCGTGGATGCTTTTTTTCACCAAGACCAAGACGCAGCAAGGCAGACGCTCGCGGCCCCGACGGCGGGGTTTGACAGCTGCGAAACTTTCGTTGCGAGCACGAGCACGCGTGGACCGTGGTCAAAAGATCACCAGCACGCGGGGCCGCCGACGGCACTGATGGCGCGTGCCGTGCAGCGCCTCGTCGCGGGTGGCGACGTTGCGATGCAAATCAGTCGCGTCACCTGCGAGATGCTGCGACCCGTGCCGATCGACCGCGTCACCGTGCGCGTACGCACCGAAAAACGCGGACGGAAAGTAGCGCTTATGCACGCGCAGTTGTTGGCACGCGATGAGGTATGCATCGACGCGCGCGTCGCGTTGGTGCGCGCCGAGACCGTGTTGGTGAGCGCCATCGCGCATCAGCAGGCCGACCCGACAACGCCGAATCCCTCGACGTTCCCGGCGTTTGGCTTTCCGTTTTTTTCGTGGAGCGAGGGCTACCACACCGCGGTCGAGCTGCGCTTGGTGCGCGGCCCGTTTGGTGCCGGCACGGCAGCGATGTGGATGCGTCCGCGGATACCGCTGGTGCACGGCGAGACCGCCACCGGTGCACAGCACGCGATGGTGTGCGCGGATGCCGGCAGCGGCGTCACGCTTGGCGTCGACATCACGCGCAACACGTTCGTCAACGCCGACTTGACCGTGCATTTGCTGCGCGAACCCGCGGGTCCGTGGATCTTGCTCGACGGTGCGACCTGGTTAAACGCAGACGCCGGGCGCGGTCTGGCGGAGACGCGGTTGTCGGATGAATGCGGCCTGGTGGGGCGCGCGCAGCAATCTCTCGTGCTGCAACAGCGCTAACGAACCAGCATCATTGCTCCTCTTGCTGGCCAAACATCAAGCGCATCAGTGGCGCATCTGCCGCCCCGACGATCACGTACAAATGATCCCCTGGCGCGAGCACGACGTCACCGCGCGGCGCGACCAACGCATCGCCGCGCACGATCAACATCAGCGACGCGCCGTTTGGAAACGGCAGCTCGCGGACAGCGACTCCGCACGCAGCGGACGCCCGATCAACAAAAAACGCCAGCACTTGACCTTCCAGGTGACGCATCGATGTCACTTCCAGCACGGCCGGAGGCGGTGGCGGTGCGTCGCTGCGCAAGCCGAAGCGGCGCGTGACGTAGCCGACCGTAGCGCCGGGAATGATGGCGTTCACGACGACGATGAAAAACACCAGGTGAAACGTCTCATCCGCGCCTTGGGCCCGCGCCATGACCGGGAACGTCGCCAAGATGATCGGCACCGCGCCGCGCAAGCCCACCCACGCGACATAGGCAAGCTCCTTGAGGGGGTATCGAAACGGCGCCAGGCACAACGCCACTGCGAGGGGGCGCGCGAGCATCGCAAGCAACAACCCCAGCACCAAGCCCATGCCAGCGACGGCCCACAACTTGTGCGGCGTCACGAGCAGGCCCAACACCAAAAACATGCCGACCTGTGCGACCCATGCGGCCGCATCGTGGACGCGCACAATGCCCGCGCGGTACGGCAACGCCGCGTTACCGATGATGACCGCAGCGACGTACACCGCCAAAAAACCGCTGCCGTGAAGCAGCGTCGGCACGCCGAACGCGAGCGCGGCTATCGCGAGCGTCAGCGCTGGGTATAAGCCGCCCGCCGCTAATTGCGCGCGCAGCAGCACCCAGCGCCCGAGCACGCCGATGGCGGCGCCCACAGCAGCGCCGACCGCGAGCTCGCGCACCACGTCGACGAAGATCCACGCGGTGGGCGGCTCGCCGCTGATGAGCAGTCGCGTGCACGTGACGGTGAGCAGCACCGCCATCGGATCGTTGAGGCCAGATTCAAGTTCTAGGGTCATGCCCACGCGCTTGCGCAGCTGGATGCCGTTGCCGCGTAGCACCGAAAACACCGCCGCTGCATCTGTCGACGACACGATGGCGCCCAGCAGCATCGCGTGCGGCGCGGCCACGCCGAGCGCGTGGGCGCACGCCGCCACCACCGCCGCGCTCACCAGCACACCGACGGTAGCAAGCGCAATGGCGGGCTTAAGGGCACGGGCGATTTCGTGGCGCGGCGTGTTGAGCCCACCATCGAACAGGATCAACACCAACGCGACGCTGCCTAAACGAAACGCGAACGCGTAGTCTGTGAACACCAAGCCGTAGCCGTCGCCACCTGCGAGCATACCGATGGCCAAAAACACCATCGCGACCGGCACCCCCAAGCGCCCCGAAAAGCGGCTCGTGAGCGCCGCGATCGCTATCAACACACCGATAGTGACCAGCGCTGCTGCGGTGGCTTGCGGCTCGGTGGGCATCATTTTTTCGTGAGGCTAGCGATCGTCAACGCCGCCGCCGCATCGTCAGGTAGATCTTCGGTGACATCGAGCTGCTCGGCGAGCACCTCTGCCATGATGAGGGCACGGTGCACGCTGACGCTGCGCGCGCCAAACGCGGTGGCGCTCAACACCACGCGAATCCGGTCGGTGACGGCGAGGCCGTCGCTTTTGCGGCGCTCTTGCAGTTCACGCACCACGTCGCGCGCGTGGCCCTCCATGCGCAGTTCGTCATCGACAACGGTGTCGAGCGCGACCGTCACGTCGCCGTCGCTTCGTAAGATGACGTCGCCGCGCGCGGTGCGCGTCACCTGGACGTCGTCTTTGACGATGGCTGCACCAAGCACCTCGATGCTGCCGTCTGCTTGCAACACCGCCCACTGTTGCGGCGTGAAGCCTGCGATCACCAGCGCCGCTTCCTTCATGTGGGGGCCGAGCTTTTTCCCGAGCGTTTTGAAGTTCGCTTTGAACGCCAGTGTGCACAGCGCGGCGTCGTCTCGCGTGAGTTCGACGTGCTTGACGTTGAGTTCGTCCATCAACAGCTCCCGCTGCGCGTGCAGCTGCGCGTGCAGCGACGCGTTCGTGCTCACCACCGTCACCGTGCGCAACGGTTGACGGGTCTTGAGCTTGTGCTGCTCGCGCAGCGCGCGACCTACAGTGACCACGCGCCGCACCGACGCCATCGACGCTTCAACGTCAGCATCAATCCTGCTGCGGTCCACTTCGGGGTAGCGCGTCAGGTGCACGCTGGTGTGACCGTCTTTCGCCATGCCCGGCCCGACGACTAAATTTTGGTACAGCGCCTCCGAGATAAACGGCAGCACGGGCGCCAGCAGTTGGCTAAACGTCGTCAACACCTCGTATAGCGTCGCGTACGCGCTCATCTTGTCAGCGTCAGCGGCAATCCCGCTCGCGCCCACCGCACGCCAAAAACGACGGCGGCAGCGACGGATGTACCAGTTCGTGAGATCGTCGATGAACGCCAGCATCGGCGGCACCACGCGATCCAAATAGTAGCCCTCCATCTGTGTGTTGACGGTCGCCACCAACGACTGCTGCACACTCAAGATCCAGCGGTCGATCTCCGGTCGCGCGCTGGGTGTCGGTGCTCTCGCTAAGTCACGCGCAGGCTCAAAACCGTCGATATTGGCGTAGGTGACAAAGAAGCTCCAAGCGTTTTGCAGCGGCAACAACACCGTGCGCACGATCTCCTTCACGCCTGCTTCGGAAAATCGCATGGAGTCCGCGCGCACCACCGGGGAGTTGATCAAATACGCGCGCAGTGCGTCTGCGCCGTACTCGTCGAGCACGGTGTGGGGGTCTGGGTAGTTTTGCTTCGACTTCGACATCTTGGCGCCGTCTTGTGCGAGCACCAGGCCGTTGACGATGCAGTTTTTAAACGCCGGTTTGTCAAACAACGCCGTCGACAAGATCATCAACGTATAAAACCAGCCGCGCGTCTGATCGAGCCCCTCAGCGATAAACTGCGCGGGAAACGACGCCTCAAAACGCTCTTTGTTCTCAAACGGGTAGTGCATCTGCGCGTACGGCATCGAGCCCGATTCAAACCAACAATCAAACACCTCCTCGATACGCTTCATTAAGCCTGCGCACGCCGCGCTGGTGCAACGCCACGTGAGGTGGTCGATCTTGTGCGGATGCAGGTCGGTCGCTTCGACACCGCTATACTTCTGCAAGTCTGCAACTGAGCCGATGCACAAACTCGTTGGGCAGCTGTCGCACTGCCATACCGGGATCGGCGTCCCCCAAAAGCGCGAGCGCGAGATCGACCAATCGCGCGCCTCTTTGAGCCAGTTGTCGAAGCGCTTTTCGCCGACAAACCCGGGCACCCAGTGCACGCCGGCGTTGGCCGCCACCATGCGGTCGCGCATCTCTTGCACCTTGACGTACCAAGAGGGAGTCGACTTGTAGATGAGCGGCGTGCCCGAGCGCCAACAGTACGGGTAGGCGTGCTTGATGGTGGCGTGGCGAAACACCAGCCCTTTGGCTTTGAGGTCCGCGATGATGTGCTTGTCCGCGTCCTTAACGTTTTGGCCTTGGTACGGGGGCACCTGCGCCGTGAAGTTGCCCTCCGCGTCGACCGGATCGACCAGGGCAATGCCGTGCGCCTTACACACCGCGTAGTCGTCCTCGCCAAACGCCGGCGCCATATGCACAAGTCCGGTACCGTCCGTCACTGTCACATGTGTAGAAGTGACGATTTGAAACGCATTGTCGCTCTTGCGGTCCGCGAAGAACGCAAACAACGGCGCGTAGCGCTTGCCGGCCAGCGCGCTACCGGGGAACGTCGACAGCACGGTGGCTTTGTCCGAAAGTACCTTGTCTTTGAGCGCCGCCGCCACGATGTATACGTTGCCGTCTTCGTGACGCGCACGCACGTAGTCGATGTCGGCGCCGACGGCGACGGCGAGGTTTGACGGCAGCGTCCATGGCGTTGTCGTCCACGCAAGTAGCGTCGCCGCCTCGCCGTCGATGAGTTCGTCGAGCTGCATGCGCACCGTCAACGCCGGATCGTCGACGTCGCGATAGTCGAGGCCTGCCTCAAAGTTCGATAGCGGCGTCGACAGCCGCCATGAGTAGGGCATCACGCGGACGCCTTGGTACACGAGGCCTTTGTTCCACAGCTGCGCAAACACCCACCACACGCTCTCCATGTACGACGCGTCCATGGTTTTGTAGTCGTTGTCGAAGTCCACCCACCGACCCAAGCGCGTGATAGTGCGTCGCCATTCACCGACGTACTTGAGAACATTGTCGCGGCATGCCTCGTTGAACTTGTCGACGCCGTACGCGCGGATCGCGGCACGCCCCGACAAGCCGAGTTGCTTTTCGATCACCATCTCGATCGGCAGGCCGTGCGTGTCCCAGCCAAAACGCCGCTCGACCGTGAAGCCGCGCATCGCCCAATAGCGCGGCACAATGTCCTTCAGCGTCGAGGCCACAAGGTGGCCGTAGTGTGGAAGGCCGGTCGCAAACGGCGGACCGTCGTAAAAAATATAGTCGGGGCGTTTGGCCGCTTTCGCGTCGTTCACCGAACGCGAGAATGCACCGAGCGTCTCCCACAGCGTCAAGACGCGCTCCTCTTCGGCAGCAAAACGAACCTCAGATTTTACGGGAGCAAACGGCACGCGGACCTCCTGCGGGGCATCGTCGTTCGCGGTAGCTCGGCGCTCGTTGTGGTTCAATGGACTGCGCCGCGCGACGGCGCTCGAGCACGCTGGCATCCGTGTCGTCGTCGCCGTTGACAGCTGCGCGGATTTTCAGATATCCGCGCACCGTGCGCAATCTCAAGCTACAGACTCAAGTTTCCATCGACGGCTATATGAGCGGGCCAAGCGGCGAGATGGACTGGATGGCGTTTGATTGGGACGACGCGCTCAAAAAGTACGTCTACGATCTCACACACCCCGCCGACCACATCTTGCTTGGACGAAAACTTGCGGAGGGATTCATCCCGCACTGGGCTTCAAAGCCCGACGGCGAAGACGCGTGGGCGATCGAAAAGTTCAACACCACCGCCAAGACCGTGTTCACAAAGACGCTGACGACGTCGCCCTGGGGCAACACCAAGCTCGCGCGCGGGGATCTCGCGCAAGAGGTCAATGCGCTCAAGGAAGCGGCAGGCGGCGATCTCATCGCGTACGGTGGTGGCACGTTCGTGTCCGCGTTGATCGAGCGCGCCCTGATCGACGACCTGCATTTGATAATCAGCCCGACTGCGCTCGGCTCGGGCATGCGGGTGTTCACGGCGCGCAGCCGCTTCGACCTCGTCAAAGCGACGCCGTTTGCGTGCGGCATCGTGGTGCTGCACTACCGACCCAAGGCCTAGCGCCCCCGACGCGCGAGCTGTTGCTGCCAACTCGCTGACAGATGCGCGCACGCCATGAGCGCACGCATCTCCTCGTCACTGGCGGTGCCGTCCATGACGCGGTTGCACACCGTGATCGACAAAGCGGCGTGGCGGCGCTCGCGCAGCATCATCACATCGCCGACGCTGACGCGGCCGGGCTGCAGCACGCGCAGGTAAAAGCCGGTCTTGCCGGTGGCCTGCACGCGCGCGCTTAGCTGAGGCAGTCGCCAACGCCGTTGCAACTTCGCGCAGGGTTGCCGCGGTTGCGACACCTCCACGCACGCTTCGCCCACGGTCAACACGTCGCCCACGCAGACGTCGCCTTCGAGCGCACCGATGGTTGAGAAGTTTTCGCCGAACGCTCCCGCTTGCATATGGCCGTTGAATGCGTCGACCTTGGGAGATGAACACTGCAATTCGTCGTTCCAGGTTTGGTAGTGCTCATACGCGTAGCAGCACACGGCTTTGTCGGGCCCACCATGGACGCGCTTATCAGCCACGGCGTCGCCGACCAAGCCCTCACCGCCGAGCCACAGCGCGGTGGTGACTGGCAGCTTGTACAACCCCGTCTCCCACGCACGATCCCACCACGCACCGCTGCCGGTGTCATGGATGCGCGTGCGCGTCCCGATGCACAACGCGTGCACGAGCAAGTGCGTCGCGGTCAATCGTGCTCTTGGGCGAGGCCCCATTGATCGGGGCTTCGCCACAACCGCGAGCGCAAGAGCTCGCGCTCGTAGATGAATTCTTTGGGGAGGCGATCAAAGAAGCGATCGAACAGCTCTTCGTGTGCGCGCGCTTCGGCGGCGCCCGCTTCTTTGCCGACACCCATCAGTTCGTAGAACTTTGCGGGATCGTAGTTGAGACCTTCCCACACCAAGTCCTCGTGACGTGGCATCCAACCCAGCGGGCTTTCGACCGCGTAGCTGCGACCGCGCACGCGATCGACGACCCACTTGAGCACCCGCATGTTTTCGCCAAAGCCTGGCCACATGAATTTGCCGTCGTCACCTTTGCGAAACCAGTTGACGCGAAAGATGCGCGGAGGATTTGGGATGCGGCGGCCAACGTTGAGCCAGTGGCCGAAATAGTCCGCCATGTTGTAGCCACAAAACGGCAGCATCGCCATCGGGTCGCGTCGCATCGCCGCCTGCCCGACCGACGCTGCGGTGGCCTCAGAGCCCATCGTCGCCGCAAGATACACGCCGTGGCTCCAGTTAAACGCCTGGTACACCAACGGCATCTCTTTGCTCATGCGTCCACCAAAGATGAACGCGCTGATGGGGACGCCTGCGGGGTCTTCCCATTTGGGATCGATGCTCGGGCACTGCGATGCAGGCGCCGTGAAGCGCGCGTTTGGGTGCGCCGCTTTGTCTTTGCTCGCGGGCGTCCAGTCGTTGCCTTTCCAGTCGATGAGGTGTGCGGGCGCTGTGTCGGTCATGCCCTCCCACCACACATCACCGTCATCGGTGAGGGCGACGTTTGTGAAGATCGAATTCTTGCGGATGCTGAGCATGGCGCTTTTGTTGGTGCTGTTGCCGGTGCCAGGTGCGACGCCGAAAAATCCCGCCTCGGGGTTAATCGCGTACAACTTGCCGTCTTTGCCGGGCTTAATCCAAGCGATGTCGTCGCCGACGGTCCAGATTTTGTAGCCTTCAAATCCGTTGGGCGGGATCATCATCGCGAAGTTGGTCTTGCCGCACGCCGACGGGAATGCCGCGCCCACGTAGGTCTTTTCGCCCTGCGGATTTTCCACACCGACGATCAACATATGCTCCGCAAGCCATCCCTGATCGCGCGCCATCACGCTTGCGATGCGCAGCGCGAAACACTTCTTGCCGAGCAGCGCGTTGCCGCCGTAGCCCGAGCCAAAACTCCAGATCTCGCGCGACTCGGGGAAGTGCGCGATCGTGATGTTCTCGGGGTTACACGGCCACTTGACGTCGGCTTGGCCAGCGCTCAGTGGCGCACCGACGGAGTGCACGCACGGCACGAACTCGCCGTCGCTGCCAAGCACGTCCAGCGCGCCTTGGCCCATGCGCGTCATGATGCGCATGTTGACGACGGCATATGCGGAGTCGGTCACCTGCACGCCGATGTGGGCGATGGGTGAGCCCAGCGGCCCCATTGAAAACGGCACCACGTACATGATGCGGCCCTTCATGCACCCGGTGAACAACTGCTTGAGCTTTTTGCGCGCCTCGACGGGCTCCATCCAGTTGTTGGTCGGACCCGCGTCCGACTTGGCGTGCGAGCAGATGAACGTGCGATCCTCGACGCGAGCGACGTCGCGCGGGTCGCTGCGCGCCAGGAAGCTGTTGGGTCTGAGCGCGTCGTTGAGACGAATGAAGGTGCCCGACGTCACCATGTCTTGGCACAGCCGATCGTATTCAGCTTGCGATCCGTCGCAAATGACGACGTCGCTGGCGAGCGTGAGCCGCTTGATATCGTCGATCCAAGCCAACAGCTGTGCGTGTTTGGTGGTTGCGGGCAAGGCGAACTCCTGTGGGGCCGATCGAACCCGGCGTGATGGCCCCTACTACATCGGCGTTTTCACGGTGACCAGTGCCGCGTCTGTTTGTGGCGGCTCGCAAGGCGACGCGACGACGCCATGTGTCCGCCGACGAACAAACGTGGACCCGTCGACGCGACGCGCTACACTCAAGCGTGGGCGCGTGAAGGAGGGTCATGGCTGAGTTTAAGGGGCGCATGGTGGGCACGTACCGCCTCATCGATCGCCTGGGCCAAGGCGGTATGGGCGTGGTGTACCGCGCCGTCGACACCACCTTGGACCGCGAGGTGGCGATCAAGATGATGGTGCCGCAAGGCGACGACAATCACGTGGAAGTCGCCGCGCGTTTTTTGGTCGAGGCAAAGGCAGCTGCGCGCATCCAATCGCGCCACGTCGCATCGGTGTTGCAGCTCGGCCAAACCGACGAGGGCGAAGTCTATATCGTCATGGAGTTGCTCGCTGGACAGCCGTTGTCAAAGTTGCTGCAAACCCAAACACGGCTCGACGCGAGGCGCGCTGCGCGCATCGGCTGCCACGTCGCCAAGGGCATGGCGGCGGCGCACGCTTTGGGCATCGTGCACCGCGATCTCAAGCCCGCCAACATCATGTTGGTGGACGCTGACGGCGAGCACGAGGTCGCAAAGATCTTGGACTTTGGCGTCGCCAAGCTCACCAAAGATGGCGACGGCAAAAATCTGACGCAAACCGGCGCGCTGCTCGGGACGTTGCCGTACATGGCGCCCGAGCAGGTCCTCGGCAAAGCCGTCGATGCGCGCACTGACATCTACGCGCTCGGGGTGCTGATGTACCGCATGTTGAGCGGCCAGCCCCTGTACGACGCGGAGAGCTTGTCAGATATCGTGCGGCACCAAGTGCAAACGCCGGCGCCGCTGTTTGCCGAACGCATGCCCGGCCTCGTGGTCGACCCGGCGCTTGAGCGCGTGGTGCTCAAGTGTTTGCAAAAGGAGCCGGCGCGGCGTTTTGCGACCATGACTGACGTGCACAGCGCGCTGACGGCGGCGGTCGAACTGA
>JAYTVG010000985.1:0-3229 GCA_043744135.1 Deltaproteobacteria bacterium
GTTGCGGACGGCGTGCTGCCCGGCAACGTCAACCGCGAGTACGTGCTGCGCTCGATCATGCGGCGCGCGGTGCGTTTCGGCGACAAGCTCGGCTTCAAGGATCGTTTCTTCTTTGACGTCGCTACGCGTGCGGCGGATTTATTTGCGGGCCACTACCCCGAGTTGGTCGCCGCGCGCGCGTTGATCGAAAAAGTCGCCGTCAACGAGGAGGACGGCTTTCGCGTCACGCTGGGCAAGGGCGCGAAGTTGTTTTTTGACGTTGCAGCCAAAGCCGCCAAAGCCGACGGGCTGATTCCCGGCGACGTGGTCTTTGACCTCAAGTCGACGTACGGATTCCCGCCCGATCTGACGGCGCAGATGGCGCGTGAAGCGGGCCTGCGGATCGATGACGCCGGCTTGTTGCGTGCAGAACAAAAGCACGCGGAGGCCAGCAGCGGCGAGCTCGGCTTGGTCGCTGGTGGTGACGTGTACAAAACGCTGCGCGCGCAGCACGGCGCCACGCGATTTAGTGGCTACGACGCGCACGAGGGGTTGAGCACGGTCATCGCCATCCTCACTGACACAAGCGAGCCCACAGCGTCGGTCGCAGCAGGCGCGCGAGCGATGGTGCTGCTCGGCACCACGCCGTTTTATGGCGAAAGCGGCGGGCAAGTCGGCGACGTCGGCTCGTTTGCGTGGGCGGGCGGCACCGCCACCGTCTTGGACACTAAAAAGCACAGCGAGCTGCACGTGCACTTGGTGCAGGTCGACACGGGTACCCTCAAGATCGGTCAGGCCGTCACGGCCGCAGTTGACGTCGACGCACTCGAACGCACGCGCAGAAACCACTCCGCCACTCACTTGCTGCACTTGGCGCTTAGAAACGTCTTGGGCACGCACGTTACGCAAAAAGGCTCGTCGGTCGCCCCCGAGCGCTTGCGCTTTGACTATTCGCACTTTGAGCCAATGACGTCGGCGCAAGTCGACGCGGTTGAATCGCAAGTGAACGAGCTCATTTTGCAAAACCACGGTGGCGACATCGGCGAGATGAGCTTTGACGACGCCAAAACCAAAGGCGCCATGGCGTTGTTCGGCGAGAAGTACGGCGACCACGTGCGCGTCGTCGGCTTCGGTCCGTCGGTGGAGTTATGCGGCGGCATCCATGTGCGTCGCACCGGCGACATCGGGCTGTTTAAAATCACCAGCGAAGGCCCGCTCGCGTCCGGCGTGCGTCGCATGGAAGCGGTGACGGGCAAGGGCGCCCTCGCTTACGTCAGCCACCGCGAACAGCTACTGCTGCAGGTCGCGCGCGCACTGAAGGTCGCGACTGACGACGTGCCGACACGCGTGGAGAAGCTGCAAGATGCACTGAAGGCCGCGGAAAAGGAACTCGCGCGCCACCAGCATAACGCGCAGACTGCGGCCGCGGGCGACGCCGCCAACAGCGCGCGCGACATCAACGGCGTCAAGTTGCTCACGCAAAAAATCACCGACATGGATCCCAAGGACCTGCGCGGTTTCGCCGACAAATTGCGCGACCAGCTCAAGTCGGGCGTCATCGTGCTCGGTGCTGTGTTGCCCGACGACAAACTCGCGTTGTTGGTCGCAGTCACGGCCGATCTCTCGGGCAAGTTGCACGCGGGCAAGATGGTGGGTGAGCTCGCGGCGCTCATCGGCGGCAAAGGAGGCGGTAAGCCTGACATGGCGCAAGCGGGCGGCAGCGACGTCACAAAGCTCGACGCGGTGTTTCAAAAGGCGGCGGCGCTGGTGGCGGCGGTGTGATCGCGCCTTCACGCACCGGCTCACACCACAGCCTCACGTGCGCCCGCATCCGCGGGGCGCGGTAGCGATGGCTGCGCAGTCAGCGACGCTGGCCGACGTCGCCACGCTGGCTGAGTTTGAGCGCGAATTCGCCGCTTGCGTCACGCACGGCGCGATCTTCGTGCCGGCGCGCGTATGCGCACTGTCAAGCGGCGTCGGCGCCACCGTGACGCTCGAGTTGCGCGTCAGCAGTGGCGAGCGCGCGTTGCTCCTGCACGGCGTTGTCGCATGGAGCTACGCGACACCCCATGTCCCGCGCGCGCGTGAGGCGGGTTGCGGCTTGCTCCTGGACGCCACCGACGCCGACACGCAAGCACGCTTGGCCCGCATGGCGGCGCTGCCAGGTGCTGGCGCTGCGGTGTTGCTGCCGGGCGAGCGCTTGCTGCCGCGTGCGAAGTTCACCGCGCAAGCCGCGCCATTTTTAGCGATGGCCTCGCTCGTCAGCGATGAGGGTGCGCCCCAGCCGCTGAGCTTCCCTGCGGCCCCAGTGCCTCGTTTGTTGAGCTTGTTGGCCGATCGCGTCGTCGACAGCGAAGGCGCCGCGGCGCTCGCCAACAGCGATGTGTCGTCGTCGACGGCGCCGCTCCCGCCGCAAGTCGCAGCCCCGGCGGCGCTTGAGCTGCCATTGAGGACCGTGCCTGCACACGAATCGGTGGCGCGCGTTTTGGCGCTTGCGGAGCTGCCCGACGCGCCCGCGGTGGCGCTGACGTCCGTCTACGAACCGCGCCACACCGACGTGGACCTGCTCAACTCGCTCAGCGACAGCGACTTTGTGCCGGTGGAGTTCGAAGGCGCGCGCGCTGCCATGGCGGTTCAACTGCCAAGGTCGACGAATTTTCTCGAGGAAGCGACCGGCCTCGACGACGACAACGACAGCATGCCGTCTGCGGACGCGGAGTTGTTGTTGGCGCCGATTGCAGATGCGCTCGCAACGAGACCAACACCCATCACTGCGGCGCCCATCGCGTTTGCGCCCGCCGCGCATTTCGCCGACAACGCACGAGACGTCAACCTCGTCACAGCCGAGCACCGCCCGCTTCATTTGCGTGCGTTTCACAAGATCCACGACGCTACCGAGGAGGGCGCCGCGGTCCCACACACCACCGACGCTGCGTCGCGTGAAGCCTTGCGCAGCGAAGCCGTGAGCCGGCCGGTGGGAGCGCGCGCATTACCAACGCCCGCACCGTGGTTACCGTATGCGCCCGTGGACGCGGGCGTCATCGGCGTCGCGATGTTGGTCTGTCAGCGACGTGGCAACGAAAGCGACTGGCCGCGCGAAGACGTGCACTGGCCGGAGTCAGGCACCAAGCGCGTCGGTGCGCTCGACGCCGCCCGCGATCGTGGCGCCGACGTGTTTGACGCAGCGCTGAGCGCGAGCCCATGGTTGTCCCCCGACGACCGAGTCCGCCGCGTGGGCGCGTCCGTCGAC
>JAYTVG010000986.1:0-11047 GCA_043744135.1 Deltaproteobacteria bacterium
TGGTGGCTCAAGCAAGACGGCGCCCGCGTCGACAACGCGCGCTTGGTACGTCTCGGCTACCACCCGCAAGCCGTCGACACCTGGGCCGTGGGCCCGAGCGCCAGCGTCGATGCGGGAGTGTTCATGCCGCTTTGGTTCGGCTTTTGCGTCGGTGTGCTGGGACGCACGACGGGCGTGGTGTTGCCTCTCGACGGGGCGCTCGCGGTCCGCGCGGTGCTTGATGCCCGCTTAGCGCTGGCGTGGGAGTTTTAGCGGCAACTTCGCACGACATTGACGTGTCGACGTGATCCTATGCGCGCGAACACTCGCCATCCGCCGCCACCCGCTTGCGATCACAAGTCAATCTGTGTGCCGACTTCAATCACTTTGTTGTGCGGGATCCGAAAATAGCGATCGGCGTTGACGGCGTTGCGCGACAAAAACGCAAACAACGTCTCTAAGATCACGCCCATCTCGCCGCCGGGTCCCGCGATGATGCGTTCGCGGGCAAGGTAGTAAGTCAGCTCGTCCATCTCAACGTCGATCCACTCACGCTTGAGGGCGAGGTTGAGCGCGCGCGGGATATCGGGCTGCTGCATGAAGCCGTAAAACACTTGCAAACGCGCAAAGCCGTGGCCGATGTCCTCGATCTTGAGGCGGTCTTTGAACTCCACCGTCGGTGCGTCGGTGGTGATGACGGTGAGCAACAAGATCTGCTTGTGCAGCGTGCGGGTGCGCTCCACCAAATGCACCAAAATCGGCGGCACACCTTGCGTCGCTGAGGCCATGAAGACGCCGACGCCCGCGGTGCGTTGGGTGATCTTTTTATTGATGACCTCCCACGCGTCGTCAAAATTTGCGTAGCGCGTGGTGTACATCTTGCCGACCAAACGCCGGCCCTCGTGCCACACCAACATCACCACGACGATAAACGCACCCACCGCCAACGACACGTAACCGCCGGTGGGGATCTTCAACATGTTGGCGAACAAAAACGGAATATCGAACATCAAAAACAACACGAGCAGCGGCACCGCGCGCCACAACGGCCAGCCCAGACTCATGCGCACGACCACGAAATAGATGATGCTCGTGATGATCATGGTGCCAGTCACCGCGAGCCCGTAGGCGTCGGCCAGCGCCGTCGACGATTTAAACGACACCACCAACATGATGCAGACAGCAGCGAGCAAATAGTTGACCTCGGGGATGTAGATCTGCCCCTCTTGATCTTCGGCGGTGTGAGTGATCGTGACGCGCGGGAACAGCCCCATCTGCATCGCTTGGCGCGTCAGCGAAAAACTGCCAGAGATGAGCGCCTGGCTGGCGATCACGCACGCCACCGACGACAACACCACCAGCGCGTAGGTGGCGCCGCCCTTTGGGACCATTTCGAAAAACGGGTTGGCCGCGCTGGCGGGGTTGGCCAACACCAACGCACCTTGCCCGAAGTACGACAGCACCAAACTCGGCAGCACAAAAAACGTCCACACGCGTCGAATCGGCTTGATGCCGAAGTGGCCCATGTCGGCGTACAGCGCTTCACCACCCGTCACAGACAACACCACCAACCCCAAGATGGTGACGCCGCGCCACCCGTGGCGCACGAAATAGTTCGCCGCATGCGTTGGCATCAACGCCTCGAGCACGGCGGGATTTTTTGCGATGTGCCAAGCGCCAAGCCCGCCGATGCACGTGAACCACAGCAACATCACCGGCCCAAACAACGCGCCGATGGCAGCAGTGCCGCGACTTTGAATGGCAAACAGCAGCACGATCAGCACCAACGTGATCGGCACCACCGCACCGCCGAGTTCTGGCTTTGCGACCGTGAGGCCTTCAACCGACGACAACAGCGAGATGGCGGGTGTGATGGCACCGTCGGCGTACATCAACGAACAGCCAATCACCACCAACACCGCAGCCAGCGACAGCTTCTCCAGCGGCTTGACCCGCATGCGCTTGGGAACGAGTGCCAACAGCGCCATGATGCCGCCCTCGCCGCGGTTGTCCGCGCGCAAGATGAACACCAAGTACTTGAGCGTCACGACCACCATCAACGACCAAAAGACCAAGCTCAAGATGTCAAACACATCGGCTTCGACAAAACCGGCGGGCCCACTGTGCGCAAGGCACTCACGCAACGTGTACAGCGGGCTGGTACCGATGTCGCCAAACACGATGCCAAGCGCACCGAGCATCAAGCCCGCCATGCGCCCTCGACCAGCATGCTGGTGCGTTAGGTGCGGATCTGTGGGTGGGTCGTTTGGTGTCACGTCAGTGCGAGGCGAGGCGGGAGCGTCAACAGTCATCGTGCACTAGTTCAAGCGCGGAGCGCGCGAAAACGCAACGACGTCGAGCGCGCTGTTGATGTTGGTGAAGTGCGCTCGATGGGTCAGGGGCAGTCGCACACAGCCCTGCGCGGTGAGCGCTTCATGCAGCGCGCCGGTCGTTGCCAAGCGCAGCCCCGCACGCAGCGCGCACGGCAGCGGGTGCGCGCTAAAGTGCGCCGCGGGCGCGGACGATAGCGCCGCCAACAGCATATGAGCCTCGACGTCGCGGATGCGCGGCATGTCGACCGCCAACACGAGGTATTTCGCAGCGCGCCCGCTGAGCACCAACGCCGCCACGCCTGCACACGGCCCGGCGCCAACCGCGTCGGTCACGCGCAACAGACCCGCCGGCATGCCCAAGCCGTGGCCCAGCACCACGACGTCATCGGCGATGCTGCGTGCGAGTGCTACCGCGCGTTCGCCGAGCGTGACGCCGTCAAACAACACCGCGGCCTTGTCGGTGCCCATGCGCGATGACGCGCCACCCGCCAGCACGCCTACGCACAGGCTCATGTGGCTAGCGTGGCGTTGACGATGGCCCACACCGCACCCGCGTCGCTGCCGACATCGTCGTAGCGGCCAGCGTAGCGCCCACAAAAACTCGTTTGTAAGATCTCCGCCAGCGCTGCACCCGCTTGCGCTTCAAACAGCGGATGCTTGAGGTACACGCACACTTCGTCGGTGGCGCGCACGCTTAGCCCTTGCGACAGCTCGGGCGCCTTTCTGACCTTGTCTGCGACCGCGACAATACGCTCGATGAGACCGGTCGGCACCTCGGGGTGGCGCGCGCGCAACAACTTCACTTCTTCGGCGGGTGGCGGGTAGCTCATCTGAATCGGCGCGAAGCGGTCGAGCTGCGCTGCGTCGATGCCGAAGGTGGCCGAAAATTCACTGCCGCGGTTGGTGGCGGCGACGAACTGCACGTTATCGGGGATGGGCAAAAAGCTGTTGGTGATGGGATCGAAGATCTTGCGGGAGGCGTCGAGCGCGGGCATCAGCGCGTTGCGCGCGCTTTCGGGGCAGCGGTTGAGCTCGTCAAAAAACACCAAGAAGCGCTGCGCGGGATCTTGCGCCGCCTGCTTGAGCGCGCGCAAAAAATCAGTTTCGATGAAGTCGGTAACCGGCGCGCCCGTCGACGACGCACGCACTTGCACCGTCGCCAAAAAGTCGGTCGCCTCCACCACCGCGCCGCAGTTGAAAAAGATAAACTGCATGCCCAAGGAGCTCGCGATGGCGCGCGCCACCACGGTCTTACCGCAGCCTTGCGGGCCATCGAGCAAGATGTTGAGACCACTTTCGAGCAGCACTTGGATTTTTTTGGAGACCACGGGATCGAGCCATACGCCTTCCAACCGAAATGGCAGCACCTCAACAAAGCTGACCTCGATGACGCCGCGCCCATCGTGCTCGCTTTTGCTGATCGACTTCACTTTCACGCGGCAGGGAACTCCGGGTTTTGCTTGCACGTCTGCGCAAAGAATCACCTTGGGTGCGCGCCTGCCGTCGAGGTGGGTTGCGCGCAAGCGAAATCCTGAGTCGGCGACGGGGTTTGCCCACAGCGTTGCCTCGTGGATGGCGCCGACTTTAATGTCTTCGATTTTCCACTTCACCGACCCGGGTTGGCTGGTCGTTGTCATGTTGGTTTTGCTGGTGCTCATGGTCTACCTCGCTGCGCGTTTGACAAGGGTGGTGACGACGCGGGCAAACTTGCGGGCGGCCGCACCGTTGTCGCCGTCTAAGATCTCAACGTAGTCATTAAACACGTGCTCTTCGATGGGGCGCACCGCCACTTGCGCACACAAGATCCCGCTGCGGGTCAAGCGCTGCACGAGCGCGCGCAGTGCGCCGATGCTGCACTCGGTGGGCAGGCCGTCGGAGATCATCACCAACAACCGATCGCGCCGTTTGGAGAGTTTGGCGAGTGTCGCCGCGTACCACAAGCCCGCAGCGTCGTTGTTGCCGCCGCCGGGCATGAGGGCATGGGCAGCGCAGCGCTTTTGTGTGCCAGCGTCAAACAGCGTTTTGTCCGTGAAGCCGATGATGCGCACGTCGACGCCGGGGACGTCGTGCGCTGCTTGCGCGATCAAAGTCGCGAACACGCGAGCGGTCTCGATGCGATTTTCCGCCTGCATGGAGCCAGAGCAATCCACTGCCACGCCGATGAACAAATCGGGCGCAGGCGTGTCGACGCGCCGACGCAAGATGCGCGGATCCCTTTTACTGATGGCGCTGCCAAGACCCGCGCGATCCACGCTGCGTCCACTCAAACGTCGACGCTGCACCACGGCACGCATGCCGAGATCGAGCAGCGCACTTCTCAAAAGTGCCGCGCCGCGCTGCGCGAGTGTGGCGACCGCGCGGTGCGCCACAGCGTCATGCGGCAGCGCGACGATGTCGGTGATGTCGTCAAATGCCTCGTCGCTACCGTTGTTGAACACCGGCCTGCCGCCGACGGGGCCGGTGCGCTGCCCGAGCGCGCGCAGCTCGTCGGGCGACAGACCTTCAGCGCGCAAGTCGCGCTCTTGCGACTCCATCACTTCGTGCATACCGACGGCATTGAGCAATTGCACCTCGTCACCAAAGATGCGCGCGAGCTCTTGCGTGGTGGTGTACAGCTGCGCCATCGAGCTGTCCTTAAACGACGCCTTGGCAAACAGCGCGAGCGCCGCGGCGACTTTCTCGTCGCTGTCGCGGGTGCCAAGGCCCATACGCAGCGCGCGCACAAACTTCGCAAACGAACCACCCGACCCCGCCACCGCGTGCAGCGTCTTGCCCACTTCTACTGTGACTTGGTCGGTCTGACGCGCAGGCAGCAAACGCAGCTGCAGCACCACCGCGAACGCCCGTCGACCGAGCGTCGCCACCAACTGCAGCAGTGCGACGTCTTTGTTGGCGTGAGCGAAGGCGTGCGCGCACAAGCGCTTGAGGGCATCGCCGTAGACGTCTGACTGCGAGCGCAGCTTGCGCTCTAAGTGTTCGTCGGCCACCAAGTTCAGCAAGCTGCCAAGCTTGGCGGTGTTGGCTTGCTTCCACACCACAAGCGCAGCTTCGTCAGCGTGAAACACTTGGTGGCCGATCTCGTGCACGAGCAAACCCCGCACGATGTGTGCGCCGTCGCGCTCGCCTTTGAGGATCGGCATCGGGTTGATGTGCACGCGCGGCTCGCCCAGACGCGTGAAGCCCCACGCGTCGTGAATCAGCTCCACGGTGACAGGCCGTCCGAGCAAGCCGCGCGCCTGGCTCATGCCCCAGCGCACCGTGTCGACCAGTTCGAGCAAGGTGTCATCGGTGACAAAGCGCGCGCGCCGCACCACGCCAAACAACGTGCGCTCATTGTCCTCGTCGACGTCGTAGTCGATGAGCAAGTGGCGCGCGATGCGGGCGGCGATGGCGTCGGGGGGCGGCGTGGCGGATGAGATGACGTCTTGTAGGCGCGACGACAATGACCCGCACGTCACGGCGCTACTGGCGATCACGCGGTCCCACGTCGCATCGTCAATCGCCAACAACAGCGCCGCATCCGTCGTCGATGATTCAAGCAGCGCCAGCCGCACCGACAAAAACGGCACCGGCGCACCGACGCGTTTTAACGCCTCGGCGGCAAGCATGCGCAGTAGTGCGGGCCGGTCGTCGTCGACCGCCAAAAATCGCAACATCGCATGCTGCGCTTCGCGATCGTCGCTGTTGGCGTGCAACATCGCGTCAAGGGCGTACACGCTTACAGTGAAGGCCGCAGCGTGCGGTGACGTCGCTGATGCCAGCGTGATGGCGCGCTTGTTGACGCAGCTTTGCAAGCTCGCAACATCATCCGGCATGAGCCATGCGTCGTCGCTCGCGGCGCACATCAACGCCAACGCCTCGCTGCCACGGCCCGCCGCCACCAGCTCGACAAACGCGTCACGCGGATTGGCCCGCAGCGCGGCGTTGGCCGGCGGCGTCGGCGCCAACCACGCGTGGCCAAGGCTGGCGAGGCGTTCGCGCACATCTGGCATCGGCTGTACCGTGTGCAGGCGATGCGCGAAGGCGGTGACAAACGACGCGCAACTGCCGCGCAACGCCGGGCGATGGGCAAGTGCTGCGATGTCGATGCACAGGTGGCGCAGTTGCGCAGCGCTGTGCACCAAGCGTGTGCCACCGACGGCGGGCCGCGGTGACGCACGACCGCACAGCACGTCGACGATGAAGTGCGCACAGCTGTCGTCGAGGCTGCGCTCGATCAAGGCCTGCCGACCGCCAGCCCACTGCCGCAGCGTCAACAACACGCCGCGGCATATCGACAAGGTCAGCACCGGCGACGGCAACTCGTACGCCAACTGCAGCAACTGCAGCGCGCCCGTGTGGCGCTGGGCGTGCGCGAAGCGCGCTGCATGCACGGCTTGGTGGTGGACAAATGCGGTCGCGAGCAGCGGCAAGTCCGCACGCGCATCGGGCCGCACCAGCGCGTCGTGCACCTGCGCCAAAAAAGCCGGCTCCTCGATGACCGCGCGCTGAAATAACGCAGCCACTTGCGGCAGCGCGTCCACCATCGCGAGCGCCGCAGCGCACAACGCTGGCGACTTCGGCAGCGTGGCGCGGGCAAGCAGCACCGCGGCCATGCCGTCGGTGGCGGTGCCGAGCGCCGCTTGTACCAACTTGACAACGTCGTCATCGCTGGCGTCGGCGAGATGCTGCACCTCGGGCGGGACGGCTGCGCGCGGTGCTAAGGCCATCGGCACCAGCACCGCGTGCGCCCACAAACGCGCGCTGGCGTCGGTACTGTCTTTGAGCGCCGACGCGTAGGCGTGCTCGATCCTATGCGGCAACAACGCGCTCGCTAGCACGGTCGTGAACGCCGCGACGCGCTTGCTCGCGATGCGCTCAACGAGCTGTCCAGCAGCGATCGCGTCGGCAGCGCGCAACAACACCGCGATGAGCGTCGCTCGCCACCCGGTGGCGCGTGGGTTGTCGTCGCCACGCAGCGGTTGGTTCGCGAGCTCAGCCAACAGCTCTATGAGCGCCGGCCGTTGGATCCGCCCGGCCAGCGCCGCAGCAGCGCGCGCGACGCGCACCTCGAGCTGCGCGTCATCAAGCGTGGTGCTGCCAAGGGCGCAAGACAGCGCGCGCATCCACGTCGCTGCGCTCGGCACGATGGCGCCGGCCGCCCCCGCGGCGTCACGGTGCTGTTGCACCAACATGCCGATGCCCTCCGCTGGCAGCGCCAACAGCACGGCGCCGAGGTGCTCAGGCGCGAGTTGTGCGCGCGCGCAGGTCTCGATGAGCTTGGCGAGCGCCGCCCTTTCGCTGGTGGTTTTGGCCGGCAGCGACACGAGGTGCGCCGCGGCCTTTGGGGTGCGCGCCAGTGCGGCGCCGAAATCAACATCGGTGATGTGCAGTCCCTCGACGGCCGCGTACGGATTGCTTTCGAGCAGCCGCAGTGCCCCTGCCAGCGCCATCGCGTCAAGCTGGCGGCCCGGCGCAACGTCAAAGAGCAAGTGTGTGGGCAGCGTCGCAAGTTTGCAGCGGCCGAGATGTTGGGCTGGCACCACGTCGACACACAAGCGCAGCGCGGCCACACACGTCGCACGCGGCAGCTCAACATCGACGGCGCCAGCAGCGATCGCGTACGCCAGCGCGAGCGCACCGGGCGCGGTGTCGCCGTGAGCGAGTGCGTCGGCGACGACGGCGAGCGCGACGCGGCGATGTTGCGGCGCCGCCAACTTGCCGTTGTGTACGCCGGCGCGCAAACCCGCGAGCACCGCGCCGCTGTCGTGTGTGGTTGCCGAGCGTAGCCGCAGCACATCGATGAGCGCGTCGCGCGGGCTGCGCTGCAGTGCTTCGTGGATGGCCTTGGCGCTGTCGACGTTGCGCTCGGAGACGTACACGACTGGGTGCACGTGCGACAACGTGTGGGTGCAGTCGTCCCACGGCAGCGCGTCGACGCGTGCACAAACGTCGCTGGGCGCAAGCAGCTCCAGCGCGTGGGCGCGCAGCAGCGCAGCGATGGTGGCGGCTTGCCGCGCTTGTGCGTCGAGGCACGCCATCACCAACGGCCGCATGACGTCGTCCGCCAGCAGATGCGCCGCCATCGTCCACGGAAACGCGCAAGGGGTCCGCGCGCACGTCTGCAGCGCGAGCGAGCGGACGTCGAGGCGGCGATGAAACAACGCGATGGCCACGATGTGGGAAGATTCCGCGGCGGACGCGACGGCTTGGGCGCGCACGGCGCTGTCGCTGTCGTCCATCAAGCGCACCAACGCTTGGCGCCCCACACGCGCTGTGCAGGTCTTCAGCGCACGCGCCACAAGCACGCGCACGGCAGCGTCGCTGTGCTGAGCCAGCGTCGGCAACGGGCCCGACAACGCCTCGCGAACGATGCCGTCGGCGGCGCACAGCAGCGCCAAGGCTTCGCACAGCGTCGCTGTGGCCGCGTCGCTGCGGTGAAGAGTGTCCCAGATCAACAGATCGCGCACGGTGGTTGCTCGCTTCAAAGCTGAGATAGCGCAACTGCCGCAGCGACCGCACCACGCGCGCGCGACCTCACAAGCGGCTATGCTGACGCTGTGAAAGCTACCGCTTGCACCTTGGCGCTACTTTCGTTGTGCGCTGCCGCGTGCACGCTGTCTGATGACGTGGCCTACGGCAGCGCATGCAGTCTCGATGTCGATTGCCAGCCACGCTACGCCTGTCACGACGGTGTGTGCACGGCGAAATCGCCGATCGGTGCAGGTGATGCGAAGGTGAAGGTGAAGGTGAAGGTGAAGGTGAACAGCCACCGTGTCTTGGTCTACCCGACGTCGATGGCGATGGTTTCAATCGCATCGGCTGCGACGACGGTGACGACTGCGACGACACCGACGCCAGCGTCCACCCTGGCCTAATCGATCTCGACGACGACGGCGTGGACCGCAACTGCGACGGCGTCGATGGGCACTGTGGCGACGGCGTGCTACAGCGCCGGCTCGCGGAAGAATGCGACACGCCAGAGGGAGATTTTTGCGACGCCTGCCGGTTCAAAGTGTGCGGCGACAATGCCGTCAACACGCAGTTTGAACGGTGCGACGACGGCAACACCACCGTGGGTGACGGCTGTTCGGGGTGCTTGCCGGAAGTGTGCGGTGACGGCGTCGTCAACTTCAGTGTCAACGAGCAGTGTGAACCGGGTCAGGGCAGCTCCTGCCGCGCCGATTGTACCGTCGCTATCTGCGGCGACAGCGTCGTTGAAGGCGCCGAGCGTTGTGATCCCGACGGCGCCGGTTGCGTCAACTGTCAGCCCGTGGTGTGCGGTGACGGCGTGTACAACCTCGCAGCCGAAGCGTGCGATGCGTCAGACCCCAGCTCGCCGCCGTGCACCGCGCTGTGTGCCTCACCGGTGTGCGGCAACGGCCTGGTTGAGCCGGGCGAGGCCTGCGACGCCATGAGCTCGACATGCGCGAGCTGCCAAGCCAACGTATGCGGCGATGGCTTCGTCAACTTCCCAAGCGAAACTTGCGAACCGAGCCTCGCGCCCAGCTGTCTAGCGGACTGTACGAGCGCGCAATGTGGCGACGGTTTCGTCGAGGGTGGCGAGCAATGCGACAGCATCAACTTCGCGGACGTAAGCCCCGTCAGCGGCTGCCCGGGCTGCCAGCTCGCTCGCTGCGGCGACGGCGCGTTGTTCTTAAATGGTGAATTTTGCGACGACGCGGCGTTTGGCTGCGATCAGTGCGCGCTGGTGGCAAACACGCTCAACCGCACCGCAACGCTTGGCGCTGGCGATAGCGTGACGACGCGCGTCGACGCTGGCTGCGACGCAACGACGTTCTTTGTCAACGTGCGTGGTCGCAGCTTCGCCGTGCACAACACGAGCTCGGTGGCCGCAACCATCGGCGTTCGCACCCGCTGCGGTCCCGACGTGCTTGACACCGTCATCGCGATTTACCGCGGCGCTTACGATCCCGCAGACCCCGCCGCGCGCTGCGAGCGCGCCAACGACGACACGCCGCTTGGCTTATGCAGCCTGCTGACCGCACGCTTGGCACCAGATGAGACGGTCACGTTGGCGCTGTGGTCGTATGCGGGTTTTTTTGAGATGGACCCGGCTGTGACGTTTTCACTCAACGTGTCGAGCTCGCAGAGTTTCACGGTGACGCCGTAGTCGACGGATCTGGGCGACGTGATTGTGGCTGACGCGTGTTGTCGCTGACGTGCCTTGTTTGATCCGCGCAACGTCTCTACAGTGACCCATGGCAAAGCGTTGCGCGTCAATCGGAGTTGGTGGGCTCGCGTTCATTGTGCTGGCGGCGTGCGAGGTTCCGCCGCCGACGTACAATACCGTCGCCAAGAGCATCGTCGATGCGAAGTGCGCGTCCTGTCACCACGACGGTGGCATCGGTACCATGCCGCTCACCACGTACGCGGAAATCGAGCCGTTTTTGGGCGCCATCGAGGCCAGCGTGCGCAACAACACCATGCCGCCGTGGCCGGCTGACAACAGCTGCAACACGTATCAGCGCAATTTTTCGCTCACGTCGCAGCAGCGAGATGTGATGCTTGAATGGTTGCGCACCGGTGCGCCGCAAGGCGAGGGCAGCGCGCCGCAACCGATCACCAACGACGCCACAAAGACCGACCCGCGCGACGCGAACATTCGCGCTGACGTCGTGCTTGAGCAAAGCGGCGCGTTTCAACCCGACCGCAATGACGCGTACCGTTGCTTCGCCATCCCGTGGCCGTACGCCAGCGACGTGTACATCAGCGGCTACGATTTTTTGCCGGAA
>JAYTVG010000987.1:0-11029 GCA_043744135.1 Deltaproteobacteria bacterium
TGTGAAATTGACCCGTCTTGGTGGACACCTTTCGATGCGAAACAAGGGTGACCATGAAGCCAGAAACGAAAACCAAAAAGACCGTGCGGAGCAAGTACACCGACGAGTTCAAGGCTGGGGCTGTGCGCCTGGTGGCGGAGGGTCGGCCTGCGACCACGGTGGGCCATGACCTCGGCGTCCACCCGTCATCAATATATAACTGGGTAATGCAGGCTGCAGTTGACTCCGGGCGCGGTGCGCCGGGAGCTCTGACGACGGAGGAGAAGGCGGAGCTTGCTGCCTTAAGAAAGGAGAACCGCATCCTCAAAATGGAACGGGATATATTAAAAAAGCCACGGCCTTCTTCGCCAAAGACAACGCGTGAGGTTCGCGTTCATCGAGGCGGAGCGGGCCAAGGTGCCGGTGCAGGTCTTGTGCAAGGCCCTGCGCGTGTCACGGAGCGGCTTTTACGCCGCGTTGAAGCGCCCGCAGAGCAAGCATGCCAGCGAGGACCGGCGTCTGCGCGTGCTCTGCCGAGAGGCTCACGAGCGCTCTCGGCGCAATTACGGCAGCGTGCGCGTCCACAAGGCGCTGAAGCGGCAAGGCGTGTTTGTGAGCCGAAAGCGGGTCTGTCGGCTGATGAGGCAGGAGGGCATCGCCGGCAAGCGGCGCCGCAGGTGGATACGCACCACGGAGTCCGCCGTGGGGGTGCCGACCGCGCTGAATCTCTTGAACCGGGACTTCTCTCCTAAGCAACCCAACCAGTGCTGGGCGGGGGACGTCACGTTCCTGCGCACCCCACAGGGTTTCGTCTACCTGGCGGTCACCATCGACCTGTTCTCCCGGTACGTGGTGGGCTGGTCCGTGAGCGCCCTCAACGACGCCAACCTCGTCCAGGCGGCGCTCCGTGCAGGCCTGCAACGTCGCTGCCCACCTCGTGGCCTGCTTCACCACAGCGACCAGGGGAGCACATACACCAGCGAAACCTACCAGCAGCTCCTCGACGTGAACGGCATCGTGTGCAGCATGAGCCGCAGGGGCAACTGCTACGACAACGCCGTGGTGGAGAGCTTCTTCGGCACGTTTAAGACCGAGCTCGCAGAGGACTTCGAGAGTGCTGCTGACGTGAAGAGGCAGGCTTTCGATTACATTGAAATCTTCTACAACAAGCAAAGGATGCACTCCGCCCTGGGAAACCAGAGCCCAGCGGAGTATGAACACGCTGCCCGGATGAGCCGAGCGGCCTAACCGAGTGTCCACCAAAGCGGGTCAGCTTCACGTGCTGCACTTCCCCGACGCGACGTGCTCGACCTGCTCGAAGCGCGCGGCGTGCTCACGCGCCAAAAGCGGCGGGCGCAGCCTCTCCATCCATGAAAACGAGCCGTTCTTCCTCGAGCTCCGCGCGGCGCGGCGGACGCCCGAGGGACGCATGCGAGCCCGCGCACGTGTGCACGTTGAGCACGGCCTTGCGCGCCTCGTCACGCGGACAGGCCGACGCGCGCGCTTCAAAGGTCTTCGCAAGAACCTCTTCGATCAACGGCGCCACGCCGCGCTCGTGAACCTACGTGCGCTCGCGACGCTATCGACGCAACCGATTCAGCTCCCTAGAAACTGCGTACTTGTTTACGCGGCGTTTACGCGGCACTTACGCGGCGCCGACGGAAAGTAGATGCGCCCAACACCATGATCGCCAGGGCCATGCAGGGAGGCTCCGTGCCGGTGGTGGCGCTGCTGCAGCCGTTCTTTTTGGGGTCGACATCCGCCCGGCTCCTTTCGCCCTCACCTTCGCCTTCGCCCTCACCTTCACCTTCGCCTTCGCCTTCACCTTCGCCAATGAGGCTCTCGCCCTCTTGGCGGCATTGCACGTCGTTGGTGGTGTCTTCGGTGCATGCAGCGTTGATGTCAGCGCAGTAATCACAGACCTCGGCTGCGCACGTGGCCTCCACACAGGAGCCCGCACAGCAATCCACGTCCACGACACCGCAGCCGCAATCGCACACTGTGTCGGCGTAGTAGGTCACGTCGCAGGTCCAGCCCGCCGGTGCCTCACGATTTTCAAAGCACCCGCCTTCGCGGCAGGTGAAACCCGGTTCTGTGGTGCAGCCGCTATCGCAGCCGTCACCGTTCACGGCGTTGCCATCGTCGCAGGCCTCACTACCGGCAATCACAGAGTCGCCGCACACGACGCGAACGCAGGGGCCTTCAAACGGGCACGAAAATCCGTCTTCAACCTCACAAACGGCGTCGCAGCCGTCGCCCGCTGTGGTGTTGCCGTCATCGCACGGCTCAGAAAAATCACCGATGCCGTCGCCGCACACCACGGGAACACAGGGACCGCCAGCGAATGGACAGGAAAAGCCGGCTTCAGCCTGACAGACTGCGTCGCAGCCATCACTGGCGGTGGTATCGCCGTCATCGCAACTCTCAAAGCCCACCCGAAAGCCGTCGCCGCACACGGTTTGGCACGTCGCATCGCAGCCGTCGCCAGCGACGGTGTTGCCGTCGTCGCACGCCTCGGTTCCTTGTACCTGTTGGTCGCCGCAAACGACAACACTGCAGGCAAACTCAGTGCAAACAAAGCCGGGGTTGAGTGCAGTGCAATTGGCGGCACATGCACCATCGGCGACCACATCGCCGTCATCGCAGGCTTCAGCGCCCGCCTTGACCGCGTCGCCGCAAACATTGGGCGCGCACGTGGTGGGATTGCTTACTGTGGGGACCGAATCCGGCATGCAATCGTTATAAATGCACGTGGCCAGCGTTGCGGGAACGGGGCAGTCAGGATCTGTGGCGCCACATCCGCAGTCACATTCCCCTTCCGCAAAAAACGCCGCATCACAGGTCCACTCCGGTGGCGGATTTTGAGCGTGCACAGCGAACGACAACAAGCAGGCGAAAAAGGCAAACAGCGAGCGCACCGGAACCTCCCTTGAAGATGTCAACGGCGGTGTCTTCCAATTCGCCGACGAGGTCAATCCCTCCGCCGCCGTGGATTATGCGCGGTCGATGCGGATGTGCGGGTCGTTGTTGTCGGGGCGCGTAGCACTTTCTCCAAAGCGTTTCGCTGCAGCAGGGTGAATCTCAAAACGCGTAGTGCGTGAGCCGATTTCAAACGCGCCCAGCTCCTCTTTGGTGATCTTGCCGCGGCGCCACAGCATCGGCAGCAACCACTTTGGATCGGCGCGCACTTCGACGTTCACAACAAACCACACGCCTGTGCCGCCGCTGGCCTCAGCGCCACGTGTGTCGCGGCGTTTGGGTGAATGGGGAGGAGGTCGATCAGGCGTTTGCGCCGCACGCTCCGGTCGCTCTGGCCGCATCGGCCGATCGGTGTCGTCGCGCCGTTGTGGCCGTGTCGGCGGTGCTGCGGCCCGCACAGCGCGTCAGCCACGTTCACCGGCGGGCGCTCCTCGCGAGCCTCCTAGCCAGCGACCCGCACGGCGCGTCAGCCACGTTGTCCCGCAACAGGTGAGCGCGGCATTGTTTGGTGATTGCGCGTGTTTTCACTTGATGACGATGGGGCAGGTCAGGCGCGTGTCGTTGGTCGGCAGCATGTCGACGGGCACGGGCACTGTTTGCGTCGTGTTGACCTCTTTGAGGTTGACCGCGACGCAGCCGCGAAACAACACGTCCGCCGCAGCGCAGGCGTCGAGGGTGGAGCAGCCCCACACGTCGATCGCGAACGGCTCGCTCTTAGTCACCGCGAGGCTCGGCAGGCGCGACTGCTGATCGCGATCGACCGGCACGAGGAAGTCGTTTTGCTCTCCCGTGCGATCGGCCAAAAAGATGCGCATGGTCTGCACGGCGCTGGTGTCAAACAACGGCCCTTGCTGTTGGTCGACGGTGGCGATGGCGTGCCCTGGCCGCACCTGCAGCGAAATCTCGGCAGCACAGCCGCTCGCGCACACGGCGCCGACCGCGAGCGTCGCCGCGGTGAAGTTAAAGCGATGACGCATCGACGACGATCTCCACTTTTGACGAGTTGCCCGATAGCACCACACCCAACACGACGGCGCCAGCACCCACCACCACGAGGGCGCCGACCGCCACGCCGGCGATGACGTACGGCGTGTTGCCTGCGTCCGCGTCGTCCACGGTGGCATCAAACAGCACGGCGCTTGGGCTGTCGCCTGCCACGCGCGGCAACCACACGCCATCTGTCGTCGCCACCGCGTCGATGACAGCGTCGATCAAGGGCTTGAGGGCCGTGCCATCGCCGTGTTCCTCAGCGGTACCGGCCAACAGCAGGTTGCCGTCGAGCACGCGCAACACCAGCACGCGCGGTTGGTCTGCAGCACCGACGACCACGGCGACCACGACGTCATCGGCGACCGCTTTGGCGGCCTGGATCACTTGTAAAGCGCCCACGTTGTTTTCGATCGCAGCCCGCAGCGCCTGCACCGCCGCCGCACGCGCACCGCCACTGGCATCGATAGACACCAGCTGCGCCTGCACATCGATGCGTTGGTTTTGTAGCGCGCCGGCCTGCATGGTCGCAACGAAGTGCGTGCCGGGCAACAGCGCCACCGTCAGCGGGGTGACGCCGCGGGCGCTGCCGTCGATTGTCACGGTTGCGCCTGGGGTTGTCGACGTCACGCGCAGCGCTGAGGTCGCGGCTGCTGCGCGCAATGCGTCGAGCAGCTCTTGGTGGCGTGCAACGGTTTTTGGCGGTGCGTACGACGGGTCTGGTACGCGGTCGGGCTGCGTGCACGCAAGTTGGCGCAAGGCATCGTCGGCGCGCTCGTCTTTGCCGAGTTTGCGCGTGGCGAGCGCCTTGACCACCAACGCCTGGCTGTACAGCGCCCACGGATCTGACGGATCTTTCACCTCGCCACGCACGCGATAGGCCAGCTGCTTTTCGAAGGTCGAGATGGCGTCGTCGGCGCGCTCGCTCGCGTGCAAAAAGTCGCCATCTTGATAGCGACCCAGCGCCTCGGTGACGGCGGCGGTCAAGCCACGCGTGAGCCGCGCGACGCCATCATCGGTCAGCGCGAGTGGCGCAGCTGACGCAACGCCGCGTTTTTTGAGCGCCTCGGTGAGCTTGGGTGTCAGCTGGTTTGCAAGCGCAGCGACGGCGGGACCGCGCGCCACTACGCCGGCGAATACCGCAGGGTCGCCCGCCGCCATCAACACCGACGCCACCAGCAATATCAACACGACGGCACCATAACCCAAGTCTGACCTTGCGACGTCCTGCGCAGGCGAATTGTGGTTGAAGCGCTTTCGCGGACGCGTCGGATTTGCTTTCATGCACAAATGGTCAGCGGCAACAAACCCATCACCGGGAAACTGGTGACCGACGAGCAGCTCGATGGCTCGACGCTTGGGCGCTACCGCTTGATTAAAAAAATCGCGCGCGGCGGCATGGCCGAGGTGTTCGTCGCGCGCTCGTTTGGCGCGCACGGCTTTGAAAAGACCGTCGCCATCAAGCGCATCTTGCCGCGCTATGCAGATGACCCGCAGTTTTTGCGCATGATGGTGGACGAAGCGAAGATCACGGTGCTCCTCAACCACCCAAACGTCGCCACCATCTTGGAGTTGTGCGAGCTTGAGGGTGACTATTTCATCGTCATGGAGTTTGTGCCCGGCACGTCGCTGCAAGCGATGCGCAAGCGCCTGGCGGAGAAGGCGACGCGCCTTGCGGACCTTGACGCTTGCTTCATCGTCATGGAGGTCTTGCAAGGGCTGCAGGCCGCGCACGTTCAGCGCGACAATTTGGGCAACCCCGCGCGCATCATCCACCGTGACGTCAGCCCGCAAAATGTCCTCGTGCGCTTTGACGGGCACGTCAAGGTGATCGATTTCGGCATCGCACGCGCGCGCGATCGCTTGGAGATGACGGAGGTCGGCACCATCAAAGGCAAGCTGCGCTACCTAGCACCCGAGATGATCGATCCCGTCCGCTTCATGAAGACGGGGGACTTCGACCACCGCGTCGATGTGTTCGCTGCCGGCATCGTGTTGTGGGAGCTCATCGCGGGTCGCACGTTGTACCAGGGTGACGACGAGATGAAGGTCTACGACGCCATCACCGAGACCGACGCGCCCGACTTGCACGCGATCGGCCTGTGTGACGCGGAGCTGTCGACCATCGTCAAGCACGCCTTGGCGCGCGATCCCCAGCAGCGCTTTGCGTCCGCCGAAGCGTTCGCCGACGAGCTGCGCACGTATGTGTACAAGCGCGAGCCCGGCTTCACGCACAAGCGCATCGCCGCGATGTTGGCGCAGCACTTCGCCGCTGAGGCGCTTGAGATGGAGGCGTTTGAGCGGGGTGGCACGGGGGCCGGCAGCGCGTCCCCGCCCGCACCTGGCCTGTCCGCGCTCGCAGCCGCGGGCGCCGCGAGCGCACCGCCGCTCGCGCCTGCATCGCCGCCGCCGTCCGCCAAACGCGACGCCCCGCAAGCCGCGCGCGCTGCACAATCCCCAATCACCCCCGACGGTGCGACGCGCACGCATATCGGTGCCGACCCAACGCAGCCCGCAAAGGGTGGCGAGCCCGGCGACGTGCTGACGGTGATGACGCTGGTGTCGCGCCGATCAAACGCGCGCCTCAAACCAGCGGCCGAGCGCGCGGCGGATTTTCAGCTCGCTGGCGACACCGCGACGGCGACGCAAGCCAACACCGTTGTCGACGACAAAGCACCCGCGGTGAAGGACGAGACGCCACACACTTCGGAGCGCTTTGAAACCCGCGGCGGGGCGCGCCCCACCAAGCGCCGCGCCGTGTTGTGGTCAGCGGTGGCGGGTTTGTTTTTGGCGCTGGGCGCCGCTGTCATGATGCAGCGCGACGCGCCCGTCGACGATGACGCCGCTTTGCGCCCAGCCGTGCGTGACGCCGGCGTGTTGCGCCGCGTCGGCGTGCGTGTGACGTGCAGCCCGCTTGCGACCGCGTCGGTCGCCGGCGACAAGCGGCTGTGCCCCGCTGAGTTCTTGGCGGCGCCCGGTGACGTGCTCAGCGTCGTGGTCGCTGGCCCAGGCTACGTCGAGCAAGTCAAGCGCGTGCAAGTGGCGCCCGACCAAGTCGAGTCCATCAGCATGGATGTACGGCTTGCGGCGCTCGACGCTGGTGTGGCTGTCGATGTCGTCGCCGATGTGCCGACCGTCCCCGTCCCGGTCTCGCGGCCCTACTCGCACGCCGTCCGCGTCGACAAGCGTGTCGGCACGTTGAAGATCACCTCGAAGCCATATTGGGGCAGCGTTACCGTCGACGGCAAGACCTATGACGAAGTCACGCCGATGACGATCGATCTGCCGTTTGGCAAACACCGCCTCGTTGTGACGCACCCGCCTAAGGGCCTCAAACGCGAGCGCACCATCACCATCCGCAGCGACACGCAGCTGGAGTCGATAGACTTCGAATGAGCGCGACCGCAGCGGTTGATTCCTGCACGCTGTGCCGACCCGCCACGAATGCGCATCGACCAGGTCTAAAATTCCACGCGGCGCGCAAACTCACCGTAAAGTGATCACGTGTACACCCTCACATCCGCCCAAGAGCAGCAGTTGATCACGCACGCGCTCGAAGTTCGCGCCCGCGCCTACGCGCCGTATTCGAAGTTCCACGTCGGCGCAGCGCTGCTGTGCGCGGACGGCAGCGTCGTTGTCGGCTGCAATGTTGAAAACGCCAGCTACGGCTTGTGTGTGTGCGCGGAGAGAAACGCCATCAACACCGCGGTTGCTTTAGGCAAGCGTGACTTTGTCGGCATCGCAGTCGCGACCGCAAGCGTGCCGCCGTCGTCGCCGTGCGGGATGTGCCGCCAAGTGCTGGCGGAGCTCGCGCCCGACGCGGTGGTGGTGTTGGTCAACGAGCGCGGCGACCGCGTCACGACCAGCGTCGGCGCGCTGTTGCCCGGTAACTTCACCGCGGCGCAGTTGCACAGTGGTCAACGTGGTGAGGGCACGTGAGCGCAGCGCAAACGGTCGTGATTCAAGGCGGCACCGTCGTGAGCTGCGACGGATCGCTGCGTGCCGCCGTCGGTGACGTCGAGATCGTTGGTACGCGGTTAGGACAGGTCGGTGGCCACGTGGTGCCAGCGGCGGGCGCGCGTGTGCTCGATGCGCGCGGCATGATCGTGATGCCTGGCTTTGTGCAGACCCACGTGCACTTATGCCAAGTGCTGTTTCGTGGCCATGCCGAAGGGCGCGCGCTGTTGCCGTGGCTCAAGGAGCGCATCTGGCCGCTGGAGGGTGCGCATAGCAAGAGCACCTTGGCCGCCTCGGCGCGTTTGGGGATCATGGAGCTGCTCAAGGGTGGCACCACGTGCGCGCTCGACATGGGCACCGTGCACCACACCGACGCGCTCTTTGAGACCGCGGACACCATGGGCTTTCGCTTAGTGAGTGGTAAGGCGCTGATGGACACGGCGTCGCATCCTGCCCTGCAGCAGGACACCGACAGTGCCCTCGCGCAAAGCGACGCCCTTGCGACACGTTGGCACAACAAAGCAGGCGGGCGCCTGCGCTATGCGTTCGCGCCGCGGTTTATCTTATCGTGCACGCAGCGCTTGATGACGCAGGCCGCCGCGCTCGCACGTCGCCACGGCGCGCTGCTGCATACCCACGCCAGCGAAAATCCTGCGGAAGTCCAAGCGGTGCGCGAGCTGCTCGGCAAGCCCAACGTGCTCGCACTTTCGGAACTCGGCTACACGGGACCCGACGTTGTGCTCGCGCACTGTGTCCACATCGACGACGACGAGATGCGTGTGCTGGCTGAAACCGGCACGCGCGTCGTGCACTGCCCAAGCACCAACCTCAAGCTCGCCAGCGGTATCGCGCCCATCACGCAGATGCTCGCGCGCGGGGTTGCCGTCAGCATCGGCGCCGACGGTGCGCCCTGTAACAACCGCTTGAGCATGTTCACGGAGATGCGCCTCGCGAGCTTGTTGCAAAAGCCCGCGCATGGGGCGGACGCTATGCCCGCAGCCGCCGTGCTGCAGCTGGCGACGCTGCAAGGGGCGCGTGCGCTGGGCCTCGACGCCGACATCGGCAGCCTCGAGCCCGGCAAGTGCGCTGACGTGATGGTGGTGGACACCAACGCGGCGCATCTGCGCCCACGCAGCGACCCGTTCACGATGCTGGTGTACGCAGCGGAAGCGGCTGACGTGCGCCACGTGTTCGTCGACGGCCGCTGGCTGGTGCGCGATCGCGATTTGGTCGGCGCCGAGGACCACACCATCTTAGACGACGCCGATCGCGCGCTCGACGAGGTGATGGCGCGCGCTTGCATCACACGAGGCGCACCGTGACGGTTGCTGTGGTGGAGGCAGGCCCGAGCGTCGGTTCGATGCAGTGTCCGCGCTGCGCTGTAGCGCTCACCCCGCACCCGCACGCTGGCGTCGTCATTGATGTCTGCCGGCGCTGCCATGGTTCGTTTTTAGAATTGGGTGATGCCCGCGCCAGCTTGGGTGAATCAGCCGAAGTGTCGCAGTGGGAGCGCACCAGTGCCGCGCGCTTAGTGGGCGCGAGCGCGCTCGCGTGTCCCGCGGGGCACGGCCGCATGAGCGCGTACCAACTCAAAGCGCCACCACTGCGCGGCGTGGACCTTGAGCTCGACGTGTGCGCGGTGTGTTGCGGCATGTGGCTCGACGTCGACGAAGCCAGTCGACTGCAGCAAGCGACGCGCGCAGGCTCCGCGCACAGTGCGCACGCGGCCGCGATGACGGGCGGCAAACACGACGGGGTTGGTTGGTATTTGTTCGGCTTGTTCACCGCGATGCCCGTCGAGGAATTCAACTTCCGACGGCGCGCACCCGTGGTGTGCATCGCGCTTATCGCTGCGTGTTGCGCGTTGTTCCTGGTCGAACTGATGCTCGATGCGCGTGGCTCCCTCGAAGCCTTCATCGCCCACTACGCAGTGGTGCCAACGACCTTGCTTGCAGGAGGGGCGCCCCTGTCGATTGTCAGCCACCTTTTTTTGCACGGCGGCGTCGTGCACCTGCTCGGCAACATGTACTTTTTGTACACCTTCGGCGACAACGTCGAGGACCGTGTGGGGCGCGCGCGCTTTTTGGGCTTGTACTTGGCGTTTGGCGTCGCGGCGCTGGTGGCGCAGCTGTTGGCGTCGGTAGGCAGCGACGTGCCGCTGCTTGGGGCCTCGGGCGCCATCTCGGGCCTGATGGGTGCGTACCTAGCGCTGTTTCCGCGCGCACGCATGTACCAGGTGCTGTTGTTCGTGCGCTTTCGCGTGCCGGCGTGGGTCTACCTCGGCGTGTGGGTGGTGTTGCAGGCCTACAGCGGCGCGTCCGCGGTGGTTGCGCACGCCAACACAGGTGTCGCGTGGTTTGCGCATCTCGGCGGCTTTTGCGCCGGCATCGGCTGGGGCTTGGTGATGCGCCACCGCTTCGCCGACGGTGTGGCAGTCGAGCAATAACTTGGGCATGGTGGGCGCGAGGTGATGTGATGCGAAGCCGAATCGTGCCCGTGCTCGTTGTGGGGATGCTAAGTGCCGCGTCGGCGTGCGCCCCGGAGGTCGCGTGCACGGAGGTGGCGGTGGCGGGTGCTGTTGTCACCGTGCTCGACGAGACCGCCGCCCACGTCTGCGACGCTGTCGTGGTGCTCATTGATGCCGCTGGCGCGCAAGAGCAACTGGAAGCAAACAGCCAAGACGCGACCTGCAGCTACGCCGGCGCGTACGAAAACGCGGGCGTGTATGACGTTGACGTCGCCAAAGACGGCTACCGACGCGCGCTGCTGGGGGACGCACTGCGCGTCAACGCCTCCGAGGATGGCTGCCACGTCGTCCCTGAAAAAGTCACCGTCACCCTTGAGGTCGAAGCGCCGTGACCACGTCAGCGCGACGCCACCGACCGCGCGGGTCAATCTCGCGGCGGGATTTCGCCGGCCACCGTCGACGCTCACAGTGAATTCCATTGTTCACCTCCCAAGGTCGATGAATTCAATTGTTCACCCCCCAAGGTCGATGAATTCCATTGTTCACCTCCCAAGGTCGATGAATTCTTGGCTGAATCTGGTAACGTCGCGCCGCGCATGAATGCCCGAGGCACCCGATTTGGTAAGTACTCGCTGCTCAACCGCATCGCGGTGGGCGGCA
>JAYTVG010000988.1:0-3221 GCA_043744135.1 Deltaproteobacteria bacterium
GTTGTTGGCTGCGTCGTTGTCGGCGGCGTCGTTGTCGACCACGGCGCCGCTCCCCTCAAACAAGAACCGCTGGCCGTCCGACACCACCATGATGGCGCGACATCGGGTGCACCGCACGCGCAGACCTGCTGCACCGGCGGCGCTCAAGCGATCATCGGGCACGGCGTATTTAGCCGCACAACTCATGCACGCGAACTTCACGCGGCGAACTGTACGGTGCTGTGTGGGGCTTGCAAGGGCTCAGGCTGCTTTGCCCCGCTCACTCCCAGACCACAAACGGCAGCGCAACCACCCCAAGGGCGCCCCCCACCACCGCGGTCGCCCCCCCGACGGCGGCGACACTGACGCCGACAGCGGCAAGTTCCGGCAGCTCGCGGCCCGCCACCAACCAAATCACGCCGCCGGTCACCGCCACCACGGCGCCGAGACCGGCGACCGCAAAAGGGATGGTGGGCACGAGCGACGGCAGTTGCAGGCGACGGCGCAGCGGCCGCGTGGTGGTGCCGACCGTGTCGCGGTCGTGAAACAGTTCCCGCAGCGCTGCGGCGAGCGCCGGCTCCAGGTCGACGTCGTACAGACCCACCTCGGTGCGGTACGTTTGCGCCTGGTCGAGCTCGTCCACCCGGGTAAACTCGACGTGACGTCGTCCGCCGATGTCATATACGCGCGCAAAAAACCCAACCACCGCGTGGTGCGCCAACGTGGATGCAAAATAGCACGTGGCGTTGCAGCTCAGGCCTTCGGGTGCGGCGGGAACCTGCGGCACGACCACGACACCGACGCCTTCAAGGGCGCCGACGCTTTGCGCCATGGCGTCGAGCAACACCGCCGCGAGGCCGGGGTCGTCGCTGTCGGGCAAAAACACCGCGACCGACGTGCGGTCCGATGGGACGTCGTCGACAGTATCGGCACCGGCGGGGTCAGCCGCGGGCGCCTCGAAGCTGTGGGTGTCGAGCTCAAGCGTCACCTGCACGACAATTTCTTGCAGCATCTTGACGTCGTACGTCTGCGCGAACGCCTCCAGCGCGTGCGGCGACGAAATGTACACATCGTGCTTGCCCGGGCGTACCGGCACGCGGCCTCTGCTCGCGGGCAGCCCATCCACCAACACGGTCGCGTCGTCCATGTTGACGCTGATGACGAGGTAGCCGCGTTCGGCCGTCGGGCTGAGCAGTTTAATCGCTAGCACCTTGAGCATCTGCGCCCGCGCGCTGGCGTCTGCCGCGGGCGGGACGACCATGGTGGCACTGCGCACCAGCGTGTGCTTGGCGACGTCGACGAGCTGGACGTCCACGGTTTGCTCGCTGCCCACCATCGACACGCGCCCCCCGATGGCGCTTTGCACCGCCGCGACTTCACCGAGTTGGGCGATGCAGTCCGTCGCTGCAGCATCACAGCTGACCCCTAAAATCTTGGCGGTCGCCAAGTGCGTGGCGGTTTGCGCTTGGGTCTGCAGATCGACGCCGGGGGCGCTCGCGATGACGGCGCGTAGCTCCGCTTCAAAACCATCGTCCGCTGGCACTTCGCCGTGGGTGAGGGGCAACAGCGCGACGGTGGTCGCGCGCGCGGCTGTTGACCAAACGGCGCAGCACAACACGCAGGTGCGCACCGCCGCCGTTGCGTGCCGCGCAACACGGTGCGGGCGCGTCATGGTTGACACGTGCGCTGGCAGTTTTGCAGCGACGCCAGCAACTGCGCCTTGTCTTGCTTGCTCATGGTGCCGACTTGCTCGCACAACCGCGGCGCGCGGTAAACCTTGCCACACGCGCAGGCCCGCACGCGCTGGGCGGTGCTGCAGATCGCGACGTCCACCGGGTTGGTGGCTCTTGGCGTTTTCGTTGCGCTACCCGCGTCGACAACCTCGACAACGTCGAGCGTGGTGTCCCGCGGCTGCAGCTGCGATGGCGTGCCGCCAGCATCGACAACGGCACCACCTGCGACAGCACCCGCATCGACGCGCGTGCTCACGACCGCGACCTCCCCAGCGTCTGTGCGCGGTGTCGAGGGTGCACGCGTGAGCGCAAACGCCGCAATCACCACGCAGGCGGCGGCGGCGGCGAGCAGCGCAGGCCGGTGCCGCGTCAGCGCGACTTGTGACGGTGCGGCGGGCACTGCGATCGGTGTCGCCGCGTCGACGACGGTAATGGCCCGCTGAGGTGCCGACGCGGGCGCGGGGATGACGGCTTCGAGCATCAGCAGCGTCTTGGTGGCGGGCTCGTTTGAGCGGGCGCGCAAGGCGGCGCTGACCGCTGCGGCTTCCTGGACCGCGATGCTGCGCGTGGTGGTGGTGTCTTTGGGGGCGCTTGCACCCCGCGCAGCGATGCGCACGCGCTCCACGCGCGCCAACTCCTGCTCGGCGTAGCGCGACACGGTCGCCGCCAACAGCGACGCCGACCGCGTGGCGCCCAGCCGATTGTGCAACAGCGCGACGAAGCCCGCGCGCAGCTCGGCCGCCGTTTGCGTGCGGTGCTCGGCGTCGGGGTGCAGCGCACGCTCCAGCACCGCCCAGATATCGGGCGCCAACAAGTGCCGGCGGGGCGCGAGATACTCGCCCGTGCCAGCGACCCCCCACACTTCGTTGAGCGTCATATTTCCGTAGTAACGCTGGCCCGCGACCAATTCGTAGACCACAACGGCGACGGCAAAGATGTCTGCGCGCGCGTCAGCGGCGTCACCGCGCGCTTGCTCAGGCGACATATAGGTCATCTTGCCGACGACGATGCCGTGGGCCGTGCGCGTTTGTTTGAGCGCCGACAGCGCGACCCCAAAGTCGATCACCTTGACCTCGCCGGTGCCAGTGACCATCACGTTGTGGGGCGAAATATCGCGGTGCACGACGCCGAGCGCGGTGCCGTGCGTCGGGTGGCGCGCGTCGTGCGCAAAAGCCAACGCGTCCGCGACGCACGCGCCGATATAAAGCGCCACGCTGTCGTCAAACGGCTCGTGTGCCGCGGCCATGCGCTCAAGCAGCGGCGTCAGGCTGATGCCGTCGACGACCTCGAGCGCCAAGTAGTCCATGTCCGACACGGTGCCCGCATCCACGGTGCGCACGATGCCGGGGTGGGCGAGCAGCAGCGCGATGCGCATCTCGTCGACGAAGCGGGCGCGCGCGTCGTCATCGTCACCGCGATCGGCGCGCACGAGCTTGACGACACACAAGTCGGGAATCTGTGGCGACCCCGCCAGTGTCGGTAGGCCGAAGTGCCGTGCGAGCCACACCT
>JAYTVG010000989.1:0-3206 GCA_043744135.1 Deltaproteobacteria bacterium
CCATCGAGGTGTTGAAGCTCGCGTTCACCTGCCCACGCAAGATCACGATGTGGCCAAGCTTGATGGGCAGCAAAAACTGCACGGCGTCGATGGACGCGGTGACCACCACGCTGCGGCAGTGGCGCTGAGCCGCGATCGCCGCGCACACGTCGATCCACGCGACCACTTGGCCACCAAAGACGTTGCCGAGTGAATTGGAAAATTCCGGCAGCACGTGGTGCGTCATCTCGACTCGCGACGCGCCAACAGAATGCAAAGGGGCGGTGGTCAAAACCATGGTGGTGGCCTCGTTAGCACGCTTGCTCCTTGCCCGGGGGTCGCCGAACTGGTACCATGTGGGTAGTTTCGGTCGTGGATGCTCCACCGCATCTGCTCGTGCCAACTCCCGACAGTCGGGCTGACGCCAGTCGCCAGCCGGCCCACGGAGGCTCCCGCAGGGGAGGTCCTTAGCGGGTTCATCTCGCGCGGGTTTAGACTCGTGGACACACGCAAGCAGATGGGCGGGCCTTCAGCGACAACGAAGGGCCCTCGCGCGCCTGTCATTTTGAGGCACCGCCTCACGTTCGCGCGCCCCTTCGCTGATGGACCTCCTTCCCCGGTCCGCTCGCCCTCGGCCTCACGCCGTCGGCAACGGGCCCGGAGCTTGTAGCGTGATGCTCACTGCAAAGATGCACCCCGTGGCGTTCGCTCATCAAAGGCATTGCCTTGATGGTTCGAACCCGCGCGCATCACAGCGTGCACGGCAACAACCTTCAGGGGCAAGTCCCTTCAGTGATCGGTCGAGGGCTCGTCTAGCAGCGCGCACAACAACGTCCACATTGGGCGGTGCGCAACGAGTCAAGCATGGCAAAGCAGATGATTATCAACGCGAACGCGTCGGAAGAAATCCGCGTCGCGATTATTGAGGGTGAGCGTCTTTTAGATCTCGACATCGACGTCACGGACAAGAGCAAACAAAAAGGCAACATCTACAAGGGCATCGTCGCCAATGTAGAGGACTCGCTTGAGGCCGCGTTCATCGAGTTTGGCGACGACAAACAAGCGTTCGTCGCGCTGTCAGAAATCCGCCCCGCGCTTTACCCGCCGGAGCTGCGCGGACGTCGCCCCAAGATCTCCGAGGTGCTCAGACGCGGGCAAGAGATTGTCGTTCAGATCACCAAAGACGAGATCGGCAACAAGGGTGCTGCGGCCACCACGTATCTGTCGCTGCCCGGTCGCTACACGGTACTGATGCACTCGGATGATTCCGGTGGCGGCGTGTCGCGCAAGATTGAAGATGAGCAAGCACGGCGCCGCGCGCGCGATATGTTGCGCTCCATCGACGTGCCCGAGGGCCAAGCCGTCATCATCCGCACCGCCGGCATGAACCGCCCGATGATCGACCTGTACCGGGACCTCAAGAGTCTCGGCAAGGTGTGGGAGCAGATCGATCGCGGTACGGCCTTGGGTCGCGCGCCGACGCTGCTGTACCGCGAGCCTGATTTGGTGGTGCGCACCATCCGCGACTACCTCGCGCCGGACATCACCAAAGTGGTCATCGACGCGGAAGATGAATACGAGGAGCTCAAGAGTTATTTCGAGGAGCGCAGCCCCGACGCGCTGTCGTTGCTTGAGCGCTATGAAGGACGCCAGCCGATCTTCGAGAAGTTTGGCATCGAGCGCGCCATCGAAGGCTTGTTTGAACGTCAAGTGAAGCTGCCGTCGGGTGGCTACATCGTCATCGACCAAACCGAAGCGTTGGTCGCCATCGACGTCAACTCAGGACGCAGCACCAAAGAGCACGACCACGAAGCGACGGTGTACAAAACCAACCTTGAGGCCGCTCGCGAAGTGGCCCGCCAACTGCGCTTGCGCGACATGGGTGGCATCATCGTCGTCGACCTCATCGACATGGTGAACCGCCGCCACGACCGCGACGTCGAGCGCGCCATCAAAGACGCCATGCGCGACGACAAAGCGCGCACCAAAATCGGCCGCATCTCAGAAAACGGCACGCTTGAGATCACCCGTCAGCGCTTGCGTCAAGCGCACCGTCTCGTCAGCCAAGCGCCGTGCCCGCACTGCGCTGGCACCGGCATGGTGCGCGAGCCGCGGGGTCTGGCTACCGGCGCGATGCGTGAGCTGACCAACAAGCTGTCAAAGACGGCGCAGCACCTCGCGCGTTTGACCGTGCACTTGCCGGTCGACGTCGCCAACATCGTCAACAGCGTTAAGCGTCGTGAGCTGCTTGAGTTGTCGGAGCAGCACCAGTGCGTCGTCGACGTGCAAGCGGATCCACGCTTGATGGGCGACGAGATTAAATACGACGAGGAGCGCCGTGGCCGCGCGGGCCTCGATGCCGCCAATGCCCTGCGCGACTCGCGCACCAGCCGCGACGATCGGGGTCGCGGGCGCGGGCGACGCCGTCCCAACGAAGGTCCCGGCGCATTTGCCGGCACCACGCTTGGCCCGCCGCCCTCGATCGGGCCGGTGCCGCAGTTTTTGGAGAGCGACGAAACCATCATCGAAGCTGACCGACGCGCACAAGAGGAGGAAGAGGAACGTCGCGCCGCGGAGCCTGCTGCCGTCGACGGTGACGAGGCGCGCGACACGCATGACAGCCGGCCGCCTCGCGACCAACACCGCAGTCGCAGCCGCGATGGCGACGACGAACCGCCGCCACAGCACCACACGCCGCGCCCGGCGCCGCAGCCCGAGCATTTCGACGATGCGCTCACTGAAGCGCTGTTTGGCACCGCACCGGACATCGCGCTGGCGTTGGCGGAGGCGCCCGCACCACTGACCACGACCGTTGAAGGCCAAGAACCGGCCCGCCGACGCCGTCGCCGACGCAGGCGCGGGGGCCGTGGCCGCAGCGCTGAAGCAGACGGCACGGGCGCTGCCGCAGACGGCACCGTCACTGAGGGAGGTGATGACGACGACAGCGAGGAAGACACTGAGGAGCTGACGTCGCCCGCATTGGCGGACGCGGCGCCTGCAGTGAAGCCCGCGCGGCGCCAACCCGCACGGGTCGCGTCAGCCGACGGCCCTCGCGCTGATCGCGACAAAACCGCCGACGACAAACCCGCCGGCGACGGTGCCGATGACGTCGTGGCCGTAGGCGACGGAACCGACGCGATCGACGCCGACGGAGTCAAGCGCAAGCGCCGCCGTGGACGCCGTGGCGGCCGCGCACGCACCGACGGGACTGCTGAGGCAGCGGATGC
>JAYTVG010000990.1:0-3205 GCA_043744135.1 Deltaproteobacteria bacterium
CGAGCGAATCAGCGTGGTTTCTTTCACCATATCGTCGGTGTTGTCGGGCAAAAACGTGTTGACGCCGACGATGGGTAACTCCCCCGAGTGCTTCTTTTCTTCGTAGTACATGCTCTCTTCTTGGATCTTACCGCGTTGGTACATCGTCTCCATCGCGCCCAACACACCGCCGCGCACATCGAGCGCTTCAAGTTCTTTGAGCACCGCCTCTTGCACAATCTCGGTCATCTCGTCGATGAACGCCGAGCCTTGCAGCGGGTTTTCGTTTTTGGTCATGCCAAACTCGCGGTTGATGACGAGTTGGATGGCGATGGCGCGGCGCACGCTTTCTTCGGTCGGCGTCGTCACGGCTTCGTCGTAGGCGTTGGTGTGCAGCGAGTTGCAGTTGTCGGCGATGGCGTAAAACGCTTGCAGCGTTGTGCGGATGTCGTTGAACGCCATCTCTTGGGCGTGCAGCGAACGTCCTGAGGTTTGAATGTGATACTTAAGTTTCTGAGAACGCTCGCTTGCACCATATAAATCACGCATCGCCACCGCCCAAATGCGCCGCGCGACGCGGCCGATGACGGCGTATTCGGGATCGAGCCCGTTTGAGAAAAAGAAACTCAAATTCGGCGCAAATGCGTCGACAGCCATACCGCGCGCGCGATAATACTCAACCAGGCTAAAGCCGTTGGCGAGCGTGAACGCGAGCTGGGTGATGGGGTTCGCACCCGCTTCCGCGATGTGATAGCCAGAGATACTCACACTATAGAAATTCTCGACTTTGTGGTCGACAAAATACTGCTGCACATCACCCATCATGCGCAGCGCAAACTCGGTGGAAAAGATGCAGGTGTTTTGCGCCTGGTCTTCTTTGAGGATGTCGGCTTGCACGGTTCCGCGCGCCACCTGCAACACACGCGTCTTGACGTCTTGGTACAGCGCCGCGTCGACGATGGCGTCGGATGACACGCCCAAAAAACCCAAACCACAGCCGTCATGGCCCGCGGGAATGTCGCCAGCGTAACGCGGTCGCGCCACACCGCGCGCGGAAAACCACGCGTCGATCTTGGCGTCGACGGCGGCCCACGCACCCTGCGCTTTAATCTTGCGCTCGACCGCCGCGTCGATGGCGGCGTTGAGATAAAAAGCCAGCACCGTCGGCGCCGGGCCGTTGATGGTCATCGACACGCTGGTGGTGGGCGCGCAGAGATCGAAGCCCGAGTAAAGTTTCTTGGCGTCGTCCAAGCAGCACACCGACACGCCCGCGTTACCGATCTTGCCGTAGATGTCGGGACGGGGTGCGGGGTCTTGGCCGTACAGCGTGACGGAATCAAACGCCGTCGACAGGCGCACCGCCGCTTGGCCGCGGCTCACGTAGTGAAAGCGGCGGTTGGTGCGCTCAGGCGTGCCCTCGCCCGCAAACATGCGCGTCGGATCTTCGCCCGCACGTTTGTAGGGAAAAACACCAGCGGTGAACGGGAAGCGGCCGGGCGCGTTGTCCTTCATGCAAAAGCGCACGCGCGCACCCCAGTCGCGCAAGTCGGGCAACGACACTTTTGATACGGCGTTTTTGGACAGCGACTCGGTGGTGTTGTGCACCGTGATGGTTTTGTTGCGCACCTGGTAGCTGTGCTCAAGCGAGCGCGCCCCGATCAGTTGCGCGTCGTAGTCGCGGATCGCCGCCCGCGCTTCCGCACCGAGTTCTTCGACGAGCGCGTTATAGCGCTGGCGCAAGGTGCGCACGCCATCGCCGACAGCCTCGTCAAGCAGCGCCGCTGACGGATACGGCTCACCCGCGGGAGGCTGCACTTCACCCGGGTGCAGCTCGCTGAGCGCGCGCCAACATCCGTCCGCGCGCTCCGCCAACAGCGCGCTGTGTTCGATGACGCGACGTCGCTTGCGCAAGGTGTCGGCGATCTCGCCAAGGTAGCGCGTGCGTGAGGACGGAATCAGGCTGTCGGTTTTGGGCGGGCCCTCGACGAGTGGCGCAGCAGCGGCGAAACCTTGGTGCCGTTCTTTGAGCCTTAGCATCAGCGCGTTAAAAAATGCGTTCGTACCTTGGTCATGAAAGCGGTGCGCAGCGGTGCCAAACACCGGCATGGTCTCGACCGGCTGGTCAAACAGCTTGCGGTTGCGCTGGTAGGTTTTTCTCACGTCCCGCAGCGCATCGAGCGCGCCGCGCTTGTCGAACTTGTTGATGACGACGAGATCGGCGAAATCGAGCATGTCGATTTTTTCGAGCTGGCTGGGCGCGCCAAACTCGGGCGTCATCACGTACACGCTCGTGTCGACGAGATCGGTGACTTCGCTGTCGCTTTGGCCGATGCCCGCGGTCTCTAAGATGATGAGATCGAAGCCCGCCACCGACAACAGCGCGAGCGTGTCCTTGACGGCAGGTGACGTCGCGACGTTGGCGCGCCGCGTGGCCATGCTGCGCAAAAACACCCGGTCGTTGCGCGCCGCGTTCATGCGGATGCGATCGCCCAGCAACGCGCCGCCAGTGCGACGCCGCGAGGGATCGACGCTGAGCACCGCAACCCTCGCGGTTGGAAAGCTCTCGACGTAGCGCAGCAAGGTCTCATCGATGAGCGAGCTTTTGCCCGCGCCACCGGTGCCCGTGAAGCCGACCACCGGCGGGCGCACGCCACTGGCGCGCCGGCGTTGGATGTCGCCGTTGAGCGTCAGTGCAGCTTGCCTCACGTCGGGGCTGGCGTTGTCGTCGTGGCTGAGTTCAAGGGTGGTGATGGCGCGCGCCAGCTGCATCGGCGTCAGCGTGGCAGGCAGTTTGCTGAGCGCGGGGCCAGCGAGGTGATCACAGGCGCTCAGCATCTGCTGGATCATGCCCACCAAACCCAGCTTGCGGCCGTCTTCGGGCGAGAAGATCTTCTTCACGCCGCGGCTTTCAAGTAGGGCTATCTCCTCAGGCACAATCACGCCGCCACCACCGCCATACACCGCGATGTGCTCGGCACCCGCGGCCTTGAGGAGCTCAAGCATGTAGCTGAAGTACTCGACGTGGCCGCCTTGGTACGACGACACCGCGATGCCTTGCGCGTCTTCGGCGACGGCTGCATCGACGACGTCTTTGACGCTGCGATCGTGGCCCAGGTGGATCACCTCGGCGCCCTCTTGTTGCAACACGCGCCGCATGATCTGGATGGCAGCGTCGTGACCGTCAAACAAACTCGCGGCGGTCACAAAGCGCACTTTGTGCTTGAGC
>JAYTVG010000991.1:0-3196 GCA_043744135.1 Deltaproteobacteria bacterium
AAAACCGGCAGGTGGTCCATCGCGTTTTTGACGCCGAAAAGCGGCAGCAAGGCGCTCAAACGTTTTGGCATCCCCGCGGGCAACATTCAGGATTGGGACGCATCTGCCAAAGGTGCAAAAGCCGCAGGCGAAAAGCTCAGCGCGGGTCTCAGCGGCTACTTCGATGCGCGACGTGGTGGCAAGAAGGCCGTCACGGGCTTCTTCAAGGCGGATCTGTCAAAAGTGAGCGTCAGTCAGGTCGCCGACCGCGTGAAAAACATGAGCAAGCAGTTTGCGGTTTGGAGCGTCGAGCACGACGGCACCGTCATCCGCGCCTTCGTCGACAAAAAACTCGCGGGCAAAGGCGTGTACCAAGCGGGCAAGGGCTACTACGAACTGACCAAGGCCGAGTTGGTGCAGGCAAAAAAAGAAATCGCCATCCGCGACAACAAAACCGGCGCGATTTTTTGTGGAGCCGGCGCGCGCGCGATGTTGGGCTTTCCCGAAGGCGCGTCGTTTAAGGTGAAACCCGGAGCCATGGGCAGCTTCTCGGTGTTCATCATGTCGACGTCGGTGAACCGCGTGCTGTCACAAGGCACCACGCTGTTGTACCTAAAATGAGGCGAGCACGTCGTTGAGCGACGTCGAACGCTCGCGCGTAGCGGGTGGTGGGTTGGGGGCGAAGTCCCCGACCCGCGGCGATGACCACAACCGGGGTGGGGTTTAGCGGGAGTCAGTTCGAGCGCGGCGATGTTGGGTTTAATTTACTTTGTTCACTTTCCAACGTCGGTGAATTCTTAACGGTTGTAAGGTCGGCGAGCTGCTCTGCGGGCCAAAGATAGACCCGGACCCCGACCTGGCCGGCACCGCAACGCCGTCGCTCAAACCAACCCAACGCCTCAAACCGGCAAGGCAAAAATACGTCAGCTTGTTGCCAGCCAAAAGTCCTTTGGTCGCCGCCAAGATCGCCGATGCATCGCTGTGCGCGAGCTGAGCCTGAAGCCGACGTCCAGTGGGCGAAAATACCCGGTCTGAGGGACGGCATTTGGTGGCCCAACAGTGTGCGCGGCGCTGTCATCGAGGCGCCGTCACGCGCGAGTCGGGGTGCATGCGCCCTACGACCAGGCCTACATCGGGTCTCGCGTTTTCAAACCAGTGTGCTACAGCTTCCCTCGCAACGGCGCGTCGCGTCGAGACTTCGATCACACGGCTCCGGATGAGCGCGCAGAGGAGGACGACCTAACCCCTGGTCTTTACAGTAGATAACGCAGAATCGGCTGCAGGTAAACTCGCGAAATTGTATCGGCAGTGATCTGAACTGTGGTTAGAAGTGATCTAAGGCTTAGCTTGATCGAAAGCGGGCCGGATCCAAAGGGCACACAAATGCGTTCGCGCAATTGGCCTCCCACACTTCGATTGCTACACTTTCAAAAGCGCGATCCGCATCCGAAGTCGAATCGTGATTCAGCCGCGGATCTCCCGCCGGAGCTGAACTGAGAAGCACTGAAGATCGCTGCCAAATGAGGTGGATGACTGTGGCGCTGACGAGAACGATGACAAACAAAAAGTCGGAAAAACAGCTGGGCTCCAAGGGGATGCGGTCCAAGCTCGTCACGCATGCGAGCCGCAAGGCCGCAGAAAAACCACCGGCGGTCCGCATGAAGCGCTCTGCGCGGTCGACCAGCGCACGCGACTTGGACGTCGACGCGCCGGCGTTGAGCTCCACCTTGAACACGCTCAAAAACCGTTCGATCAAAACCGTCGCTGCGAGCGCGGCCAAAATGCGCGTCAAAGCACCCGTTGCTAAAGCGCGCAAGGCGCCCACGAAGGCGCTGAAGAAATCGCGCGTCCGTCAAGACGTCGCCTCCGAGATCGCTCACGCGATGATGGGCGAGATGTCCGCGGACGGTGAAGACAGCGTGCTTGAACGTCAAGCGCTCAAGTCGCAACGCGAACGCGACCTGCTCAGCCGCTTGGCCGTCAGCATGTCCCGCATGGACGAGATGCCCAACATGGAGCTCGCCGCTGACATCGTCGTCGCCGACGACTTCGACGCGGTCGGTATGCTGATCGGTGTGCTTGAGCGTCACGATGACGTGCACGCGATGGACGCTGCTCGTGTGCTGTACGAGGTTGGCACGCGTGCGCCTGAACTCTTGGACCGCCACGCCGAGCGGCTGCTTGCGATGTGTGAGAGCAGTCAGAAAGAAATGCTGCCGTACACCATGTTTGCGCTGGCGCCGGTGGCGTCGCACTACTTGGACACGCTGTGGGATTTGCGCGACTTGTTTTGGGTGGCGCTCGCCGACCTGACGCAGCCTGCCAACATGGCGCAGGCCGGTGCGGTGCGCTTGCTGTCGGCGCTGTGCGCAGCGGGCCCTGACTATGCGCGGACCCTCGCCGGTGGCCTCGTGGACCTGCTCGGCAAGTGCATGCCCAAAGACGTGGCGTTTTTTGCCGAAAGCGTGTTGCCAGCCCTTGGCACGGCGCACAGCCATCGTGCAAAGCCGGTACTCGATCGCCGCATGAAGGAGCTCACACCTGCTGAGGTGGCGCGCCTGCGTCGTGCGGTGCGTGCCGCGCAAACGGGCCAGCCATTGTTTGCCGCTGCGTAACGACGGCGCTCATCATTCGCGACGTGACGACGTGCGTTTGCCTCGGCAAGCGCACGTCGTTTGCTTTTGGCGACGCGCTTGGTGCGCGCAACCACCAACCGCTGCCAGCTTCAGCGGATGCGGGCGAACGGTGAGAAGCCCGGCTTCACCTTGGGACCTTGTTGCTGACGCACGGCCGCGTACAGCGCGCGCACCACGTCTTGTAGGTGGATCCCACTAACGCCGCTCATGAGCTCGACGCGCACGCCGCGTTGGCGCAGGTGCGCGATCAATTTTTGCACGCGCGGATGCTTGCTGGCGTCCGGCAGCAGGTCGATCTTGTTGATGACGACGATCTCGGGCACCCGCGCGAGCGCATCGGAAAACTTCGCGAGCTCCGCGCGCAACACCTCATAGCGCGCCACCAAATCAGCCGGCCCGCGCGTCATGTGCGCGCTGGCGTCGTCGAGATCGTCGGCGTCTGCGGCCTCCACCGGCACCTCGACAAGGTGGCACAGCACGCGCACACGCTCGAGGTGCTTAAGAAACTTGATCCCCAACCCCGCACCGTCGGCCGCCCCCTCCACCAACCCCGGGATGTCAGCGACGACGAAATCACCGCC
>JAYTVG010000992.1:0-3193 GCA_043744135.1 Deltaproteobacteria bacterium
TGCTGGCGGAGGCGCAAAAAGTGCTCGCGAAAACCGCCGTTGGAGTTGACGGAGCGCTGGCAGCCGCGCAGCGTGTGCCCGCATGATCAGCACCGTGGAAAAAGCGCTATTTTTGAAGAGCATCGAGCTGTTTTCACAGATCCCGGGAGCGGACCTCTCGCAGATCGCGCAGATCACAGACGAGGCGCATTTCGAAGAGGGTGATGAAATCTTTGCGGAGGGAGAACTCGGCGACACGTTATTTTTCATCATCGAAGGCGCGGTGCGCATTCATAGCGGCTCTGACGAAATCGCCGTGCTCGGTGAGCGCCAAGTGTTCGGCGAGATGTCGTTGCTTGACAGTGAGCCGCGCTCGGCTTCTGCGGGTGCGACCACCGACGTCACGCTACTGAAAATCCAGCGCGACGACTTCAACGAGATCTTGTCGGAAAAGCCCGAGATTGCCCAAGGCATCATCCGCGTGTTGACGCAGCGCTTGCGAAAGTCTCTCGATCGCCGCCGCTCGACCGCGATTGACGGCAAAGCGGGCGCCGGCGGGCAATAACTTTGCTCACGTCCCAAGGTCGGTGAATAACTCCGCTGAGCGCGGCGTCGCTCGCTATGGTGTGCAGTCGAGGTGTCTGATGACGATGCGTCTTGAGCCAGTGCGCTGTGCAGAGGTCGGTAATCCTCATGGGTGCTCCCGCGAGGCCGATGAACTTCGCCGGCCTCAGCAGGTCCGCCGCCGCGTCGCTGGGCGCAGCGCAGTTGTTGGCGCGGTCTTGGCGCTTTGTCTCGCTCTGCCGGCACGCGCAGACGACAAAGGCAAACCGCCGGCGAACGACAACTTCGACAATCTGTTCGGCGCGCCGCCCGCCAAAAACGCGCTCGACGAAATGAAAAAGGCCGCCCAGGGGGTTGGCAAGCTCAAAGCGGATGATGCGCTAGCGCCCAAAGTCGATGCCGTGCAGGCCGATGGCAAAGTGAACTTCTTAGGCGTGTTTGCCGCCGAAAAGATCGTCGAGGACAAAAAGCTCGGCTGCCAGCCTGCGAAGAACAAAAAGCGCGTCGCTACCTTCACGTTTGACGAGCTGCCGGCGAAGTCCGCCGTTGGCTACGACGTGTGCCTCACCGTGCAGTCCACCACCGGGCGTGAGGTGAGCGTGCGCTTCGCCGTCGTCGACCCACGTGGCGGCCGCGTCAACAGCTACACCGACGTGATGAACTTCGCTGGGCGCACCGCAAAGCTCGACCACGTCGTCGGCTTCGATGCGCCCACGTTCAAAGTGCCTGGGCAGTACGTGTACGTCGTTGACATCGACGGCAAAGAGGCCGCGCGCCTGCCGCTGTTCACGGTCGTCGTTGACGGCCAAATCAGCGGCAGCCTCGGCAGCACGCCCAGCGACCTGCCGTTGAAATCGAACAACGCGCCAACCCCACCGTCGGCAGACGACCCGCTCAAAGCAGCAACGTCACGCGAACCGTAGTCGCCCGTGTGCGCGGACTGCGGCGGAGCTGGCGAGCGGACAACGCGGTTGGGCTCTAGTTTTGCGGCGCCGGCTGCGGTCGCAGCTTGTTCAGATGTGCCTGCGCTTCTTTGGTCGCGTCCTGCGATTTTTTGACGGACGCGTCGAGCGCGACGACGCGATCGAAGTGCACGATCGCCCGCGCGGCGTCTCCTTGAATTTTTTGCAAGACGCCCATTTGCAGGTGGGCGCGCACGTGGCGCTCGTCGACGCGCAGTGCTTTTTTCAGCGCCCCCTCGGCGTCAGCCATCTCGCCCGCCAAAAAGTGCGCGAGGCCCTTGCGGTAGTGCTCGTCGGCTTCGTTGATGAGTTCGACTTCAAACAGCGCGCGTCCAACGGTGTTCACCAACACACCGCGCAGGAGTCCCGTCCAAAAAAAAGTCGCAGCCTCAAACGCCACCAGCGCGCCGACGGGGATGTCGGGAAGTACGGCCTTACCGTTTCGCCTCACGCGAACCTTGTTGTAGCGGCCGCGCGCAACCCAATAGCCGACGTTTTGGCGCAGGCGGCTCAGTGCATCTTTGCCGTCCCCTTCGACTTCGATACGAAACTGCGGCGCACCGTCGGGTGCGGAATCGACGCTCTTTGGGGGGACGGGGTCACTCATGCAGCGATGGTAAGCGCCAAAGTCGCCCAGACAAACAGCTGCGACAAGCGCCCTCGCCCACCAAACAAACGCCCGCGAAAACAAACGCCAGCCAAACAAACGTCCTCCCGAAACCAAACCACACCGGGAACGTGGATCGCGAGCCGTACGGGCTTGTGGCGAGGAGCGCCGAAAGTGGACTCCCTGTCCACGTCGCGAGCACCGCAACCACAAGCGGGAAACAAACGTCCTCCTCGAAACCAACCCTTACCGGGAACGGGATCGCGAGTTGTACGGGTTTGTGGCTAGGCGCCGGCGAGGAGCGCAGCAAGTGGACTTCCTGTCCACGTCGCGAGCACCACAGCCGGCAACAACGCCACAAACCCGTACAGCTCGCGATCGGGTTGCGTGATGGGTGGGGTGGTGGCAGACGGATGCCAATGGCCCACTCCACCTGTCTGCGTTTGTTGGTCAACAAGGATTTCCCCGAGCCGCGCAAGGTGCAAAGGGCAGCGGAGATTTTGGAGCGCGGGGGCGTCATCGCCTACCCCACCGACACCACCTATGGCATCGGCTGCAGCATCTTCGACAAAAAGGCCATTGATCGCATCTATTTGCTCAAGGGCCTCAAGCGCGATCATTTGATGTCGTTTGTCTGTCCGGACCTCTCCGACATCGCCCGCTATGCGCTGGTCGAAAACGAGTCCTACCGCATCATGAAACGGCTGCTGCCGGGCCCGTACACGTTCATCTTGCGCGCGACGCCGGAGGTGCCGCGGATGCTGCAGTCCAAGCGCAAGACTGTGGGCATTCGCGTGCCCAACCACCCCGTCACGCTGGCGCTCGCGCGGCAGTTTGCCAAACCGATCGTGTCGACGTCAACCACGGTCAACAACAAGACACTACTCAACGCTGACGAGATCAACTTGCACATGGGGCACGGGCTCGACTTGATCCTCGACGCGGACCACATCGACAAGCCACCTTCCAGTGTCGTGGACCTCACCGGCCCCTACCCCGTGGTCGTGCGCGAAGGGGCGGGCGATCTGAGCTGGACGGCAGTGTAGCCACCTACAGCGACGACTACCGTAACACCTATTTA
>JAYTVG010000993.1:0-10919 GCA_043744135.1 Deltaproteobacteria bacterium
ACCTGCGAGTCGCGCCGCCTCGCTGATGTTGCCCTGGGCGCGCTGGAGCGCGTCGCGCGTGTAGTCGCGCTCGAAGTCGAGGACCACGCGTCGCTTAGCTTGCATAAACGAGCCCTGGCGCACCGGTGGCGCCTTCACGCTCGTGTCCAAGTCCGTGTTGGTGATGATGTTGTCGCTGGTGAGCACCACCAAGCGCTGCACGCGATTTTCCAGTTCGCGCACATTGCCGGGCCAATTGTGCGCCTCGAGCTGCGCCATGGCATCGGCGGAAAAACCGCGAATGTCCTTGTCATACGCCCGGCGCCAGACATGCAAGAAATGTTGCGCGAGCAGAGGGATGTCACTTTTGCGTTGGCGCAGTGGCGGCACGATCAGCGGCACGATGTTGAGTCGGTAGTACAGGTCCTCGCGGAAACGTCCGTCGAGAATCATCTGACCAAGCTCGCGATTGGTGGCAGCGACGATGCGGACGTTTGCACGCTGCGACTTGGGCGAACCGAGCGGCTTAAATTCCTTCTCCTGTAAAAAGCGCAAGAGTTTCACTTGCACCGAGGGTGAAACCTCGCCCACCTCGTCTAAAAACAGCGTGCCACCTTCGGCCTCCTCGACGAGGCCGGGGGTATCGCGGTGTGCATCGGTAAACGCGCCGCGCCGATATCCAAACAACTCACTTTCAAGCAGCGTGTCCGTGAGCGCTCCACAGTTGACCGCGACAAACCGCGCGCGTCGACGTCTCGACAGCTCGTGGATACGGCGCGCCACCAACTCTTTGCCGGTGCCACTTTCACCCTGGATGAGCACCGTGGCGTCGGTCTGCGCCGTCATCGGCAGGCGCCCGAGCAAATCGTTGAGCACCGACGTGGTGCCGACAATGTTGGTCTCGCCCGCGCTCAGTGTGGCTTTCAACTCGGCGAGCTCGCGGGTGAGGCTAACGCGCTTCAAAAGCGCGCGCACGCGATGCTGAAACACCTCTTGCGACACCGGCTTTGTGACGTAGTCGTCGGCACCTAGTTTTAAAAACCGTACCGCGTCGTCGACGGTGGGTTGGGCGGTGATGATGAGCACCGGGGTAGCCGGCCGCGCGCGCTTCACCTCGGCGAGCACCTGCTCGCCGCTCACGTCAGGCATCAGCACATCCGTGACGACTGCGTCGATGCCGCCCTCCGCAAAACGCGCGATCGCCGCACGCCCACTGTCCACGATGACCGGCGTGAAAGTTTCGCCGCGGCAGTACAAATCGAGTAAAAAACGGGTGGGCGCGTCATCGTCCGCGATAAGCACCTGCATGCGTTACTTAACCACGCCAAAGCGAGCAAAGACAACCGTTGTTTGCGCCGCTGACGTCGCGCCCACGGCAATCGCCCCGTGGGCGGCAGCACGCGCACGGCCCATCAGCTGCAACCTGAGTCACCGACAGCAGCCCCGCGCCGCCTGACACCACTTGTGCGCCAGCCCCATTCGCGAAACACCTGCGCATCCACATGACATTGCCCCCTGCGATACGCCACAGCGACGACGTCGTCGATCGACGCGCTAGCGCCCACGATTTGTGGCCGCGCCGCTTGCTCGAGTTGCGCGAGGGGATGCCCGTGGTGCTACCCGCGCGCGTGTTGTGGCCCGAACATGAAGACGACGTCGTGGCGATCGTGAAAGCCGCGCGCGTCCAGCGCACTGCGCTGGTGGCGTTTGGCGCCGGCAGTGGTGTGTGCGGCGGCATCTCACCGACGTCGCAAGCTTGGATCATCGACATGAAGCGCATGTCGCGCCTGCTCAGCGTCGACGCGCAAACCGGCGTGTGTGTTGTGCAGGCCGGTATCATCGGCGAGCGGCTTGAAAGCCAACTCAACGCGCGCGGGCTGACGCTTGGCCACTTCCCGTCGTCGATCTACTGCTCAACCGTGGGCGGCTGGGCCGCGACGCGCTCTGCCGGCCAACTGTCGTCGAGCTACGGCAAAATCGAGGACATGGTGCTCGCCATCGACGCGGTGGATGGTGTCGGCCGTCGGCTGCGCGCGAGCGTGTCGGGCGCACAGACCGGCCCGGGCGCGCTGCAGTTGTTGCTGGGGTCCGAGGGCGCGCTGTGCATCATCACGCGCGTGACATTGCGGGTGCGGCCGATGCCGTCGCATCGATGGTTGCGCGGCTACCGTTTCGCCAGCCTCGACGCTGGCGTAAACGCAATGCGCACGATCATGCAAGGCGGTGAGGCGCCGTGTGTGATGCGCTTATATGACGGCGTCGACGCTGCGTTGTCCTCGTCAAAAGACGGCGCCGCCGATGCGGATCACGTATTTGCCGGTGCGATCTCGCGGGCCAACAACGAGGTCAGCGGGCCAGGCCACGTCGACAGCGCGGAAGAGCCCACGTTGTTTGACAAGCTCAGCGCTCGCGTTGATGAACTCGCGTTGTTCTCGCGACCCACGGCAGCGCGTCGCATCGTCGGCGAGATCCTTGGACGACCTCAGCTCGCTAACGCTGTGCTTGAGCGCCTGGTTGAGCGCCCGCGGTTTATCATTGGTGTGGAAGGCGATGCTGACGTGGTCGGCGCGCGCATCGCACCCCTGAAGGCCCGGCTCGCGGCGCTCGGTGGGCAAGACGTGGGAACGGCACCCGGCGAGCGCTGGCTCACGCACCGCCATCGCGTCAGCTATCGCATGTCACGCGCCATCGCCGCGGGCTCTTGGGTGGACACGTTTGAAGTCGCTGTGGGTTGGCAGGGCGTGACGGCGCTGCACGCAGAGATGCGCTCCGCGCTCATCGATGTCGCGGTGGTGATGTGCCATATGAGTCACGCCTACGTCGACGGCTGCAGTTTATATTTCACGTTCGCCGGCGGTGGTGGCGCGGGTCAGGGGCCACGCTGCGCGCTGTCGCGCTACGACCAATGTTGGCAGCGCGCGCTCGCCGTCGCGCACAAACATCGCGCGGTGGTCGCGCACCACCACGGCGTCGGCCGCAGCAAACTGGCGGGGCTGCGCACCACACAAGGCCAGCGCGCGTTGCTGACGGCGCTCAAAGCTGAACTGGACCCCGACGGCATCTTGAACCCCGGCGTGCTCGGCCTCGGAGCGTCGTCATGAATGCCTACGCGTACCACCTCAAAGACGCGCTGCGCGCCGCGGCGATCGAGCAACGCACGCTGGTTGTCGCGGGTCCCGGCGCCCGCCCGTTTCGGCAACCGGTGACGGATCTGCACATCGACGCGACAAATTTGCTGTGCGAGGTCGACGCCAGCGTCGGCATGGTGACGCTGGCGCGTGCGTTGCGTGCGCGCGGCTATGCGCTGCCTTTGGCGCGTCCACTGTTGAACCTGACGGTGGCCCAAACACTCGCGTGTCACGCGTACATCACAGACGCGATGCTTCACTGCGTCGACGCGCTCACCGTTGATGGCGACGCGTTCGCGTCGTTTCGCGCGCCACGCGCAGCACTTGGACCGTCGTTGTCGCATACATTGTGCGCGCGCCCGCCGTTGGCGATCGCCGTGCGAGCGGTGTTGCGTGTCGTCCCGATCGCGCACACCGCCGTGTGGCATCACCACTTTGACAGCGTCGCCGCCGCCGCGCGTTTTATCGTCGACGTCACCACCGCCGCGCGCGCGTTCGCGGTCGACGCCTTCGGTGGCGAGGTCATCTGTCTGGGCGCAACGGGCGCGTCACCGGCGGTGCACCAAGGCGAGCGCGTGCTGGCTGTCGACGGGTTCGCGCATGTGGGCGGGCGCTACCACAGCAGCGTGAGCATCGCGCCCGGCGACGCCGCCAGCATGGCCGCAGCACTCGAGTGCGGCGAGCGCGTCGCCACCGCGCCGCTGATGGGTCGGGCCGCGATCTTGCGACGCGCCCACACGCGGTTGGCAGTGCAGCCTGTCAACACCGGCGTTGCTTCATTGGTGCGTGCGTGCGTGCTTGAGGCCGCCGCTGCGCACGACGTGTTGTCACGTGCAGGATCGGACGTCAGCGAACTGCGTGGCCGCGCGCCCTTGCGAGGCGCATGATGCGGCAGCAAACCGTCGCGCGGACCAACAGCTGCGATGTTGACGCTTCGATGGTTCGACGCGAGACGTCGGCGTGCGCGTGTACGATCGGTGTCGCCAACGCCATTGCTGTGGCAACGGCAGATGTTTGGTCTAAGCACGTCGCCGGATCGGCGAGCTTCAATCCGCCTCTCCTGAGCTGTGACAGCGTCGTCGCTGCTGCGCGCGGGTCGATGCGCTTCATGGCTCATTTGCGACGGTCGATGACGTTGACTCTTCGTCGCCCATGGTCGACGGCCTTTGCAAACGGACGGTCCCGGTGAGCGATCAAATTCTCGAAGCACTCGCGCGCCCCACGACGTTGTGCGCGTTTTGTCCAAAAATGTGCCGCTCGGCGTGCCCGGTCTCCGAGGCAGAGGGGCGCGAGGCCACCACACCGTGGGGAAAGATGTCGCTCGTGCACCTGGCGCGCACGCAAAAGCGCTCGCTCGCAGACCAGGGCGCACAGACGGCACTGCAAGCGTGCACGGGCTGCGGCGCATGCGTCGAAAAGTGCGCCCACGGTAACCCCGTCGCGGAGACGCTGTTCGCGGCGCGCGCGGTCGCTCAAGCGCCGCGTACCGAACGCTACCGCAGCCAATTTTTAGCGACCGGCGACGTCAAAGGGAGAAACCAGCGCCCAGTAGTGGCACAGTTCGCCAAGGATCCGAGCGCTACCGTCGCGTATTTTCCTGGCTGCAGCCGCTGCCACCACGACGGTTCAAGTGCCATCGCGCGTGACTTGCGCGCGTTGTCGCGCGCCCTAGGTCACGACGTCGCGGTTGTGGATGTCGGCAGCACCGCCGAGGGCTCGGCGCAGTGCTGTGGCTACCCGCTTTACGTGGACGGACAACTTGAGCTCGTCGAGGACAACTTAGTGCGGTTGGCGGAGCTGCTCGCGGGGCACCAGCTGGTCGTCACGCCTGACCCCGGATGCGCGTACATGCTCACGACGGTGCGCGAATCGTTGGTCAGCCGGCGCGGCAAAGCGCCGAGCTTCCCAAGCGTGCTGCCACTCGTGGAGGTGTTGGCGCAACATGCTTCACAATTCGCTGGAGCGAGTGAGGGGTTGGTGTTGCGCTACCATGACCCCTGCTATCTGGCCCGGCGTGGGCGCACGTTTGACGCCCCGCGACGCTTGATCGCCGCAGCAACCGGAATGCCGCCGCTGGAGTTTGAGCACCACGGCGACGATGCCGATTGTTCGGGCAGCGGCGGCTTGTATCCACAATCAAACGGTGAGGGCGCTCGCGCCGTCGCGTTGCGCCGCGTCCGCGACGATGGCAGCGCGCACATCGCCGTCGACGCTGTGGTGACGGCGTGTCCGTCCGCGCGCCGCGGGTTTGAGCGCGCTTCGGTGCGAGCGTTCGACATTGTCGACGTGATCTTGGGTGAAACATCGAGGGGACAGCAATGACGCACGCCGACGCGAAGGCCGCCGTCCGCACGGGGCCGATGGTGTTTGTGGTGAACCCGCAGTCCGCCAACGGTGCGACGCGCCGACGCTTCGATCGGGTGCGTGGCCAGTTCGAAAACGGCATCGACGGCGTCGACGTGAGGCTGACCGAAGGACCGCGCCACGCGACCGAGCTGACACGGCAAGCGCTCCTCGCAGGCGCGCGTGCGGTCATCAGCGTCGGCGGTGACGGCACCAACAACGAGGTCGTCAATGGCTTTTTTGATGCGGCCGGGGCGCTGGTGGCGCCCGGCGCCGCGTTTGGCGTCGTTACGTCGGGCACTGGGGGCGACTTTCGGCGCACGTTTGGCTGGAGTACCGACCCACTTGACGACCTCGCGCGTCTCAAGCGCTTCTCCACGCGCCTGATCGACGTTGGCAAGACTCAGGTCACCGGTCACGATGGCGTGCAGCGCACGTTGTTTTTCGTCAACATCGCGAGCTTCGGCGTGTCGGGGAGCGTGGTCGACGTCGTCAACCATAGCTCCAAAGCGCTCGGCGCGCGCTTGTCGTTCATGCTCGGCAGTCTGCGTGCGATGGTGGGCTATTCAGCCCCGCGCGTGCGGCTGCAGCTCGACGGAGGCGCCGTCAGCGAGTCCCAAGTGACGTTCGTCGCCATCAGCAACGCGCAATATTTTGGCGGCGGCATGTGGGTCGCTCCACAGGCGCAGCCCGACGACGGCGTGTTTGATTGTGTGACCGTCACCGGCGCTGCGTTGCCGTTTTTTGCGTTGCACGGCTTAAAAATCTACGCAGGAAAACACACAAACGTCTCGACGGTCGACGTTAAACGGTGCGCGAAAGTGTACGCCGAAGCGCTCGGCGGCGCCCGCGTGCTCGTGGAGATCGACGGCGAGCAACCTGGCGTGTTGCCAGCGACGTTCGAGATCGTCCCGAGCGTGCTGCCGCTGCTGGTGTGACGACGCGGACACTGGTCGAATGCGCGGTTGGGCTACCCGGGCCATCCATGTCCAGGTCTCGGCGCGCGTCCCGGCGCGCTGCGAATGTGTGACATCTGGTGCTGAACTTGGATTGCGGTGGCTGGGTGTGCTTGAATGCCGGCACAGGCGTTCAAGAGGACTGATGGCAAGCGCGCAAACCACGATTGATCCGGCTGCACGCAGGACGCCCGCGAGCTACGCGCTCGCCCACTTCGTCGGTGGCACGACGCGGAGCCTGTTTGCGCCGACCCGCCTGATGAACGTCGTGACCTACATCGGCCGCGTGAAAGGCAATGACATCGTGCTGGCCAGCAGCAACGTCTCGCGCCGCCACGCAAAGTTGGTGGTGAGCGATGACGCCGTCATGGTGCACGATCTCGACAGCCACAACGGCGTATTTTTAAACGGCAAGAAGATCCGCTCGAGCGCTGTACGCCCCGGCGACCTGCTGTACGTCGGTGACGTGTGCATCGAGCTGCGCAAAAGCGCCGACGGCTTCGCACACGCAGGCTCGTCGCGCGTCGAGCTCAACAGCGAGATCACCGGCGAAGAAGATCCCGCGGCACGCAGCTTAGCGACGTTGACGCGCGCGGTGGCGCTCGCCACCCAACACGACGATGGCGTGTTTTTCGCGGACATCACGGAGACCTGTCGTGAGCTGACGGAGGCAACGCTGGCCGCGTTTGTGCGCAGCACGCCCGACGGTTTCGAGACACCCGTCGTGTTGCGCCCCGACACCGGACAGGTCGGTCAGCCGCCGCTGCAGTGGAACGTGATCAAGCAGTGCATCGCCCAAGCAAGCGCCGTGTTCGCGCCGCACGCGCGCTCGGATCCCGCCGGTGACGAGGTCGGTCCCGTCATGTGCGTGCTGGTCGACGGGGTCTCGCCGGGCGTCATTTACCTGTCGCGTCCGATGCCTGGACCGCTGTTTACCGCGCGCGAGGTCGAGACTGTCGCCGCGGTGGCGAGCGTGATTGCACTGCGCGAACGTTTGCGATCGGCGCCGATGCCGGGCGTGGTAACACCCGAGTCGCTGAGCCTGTCTGCGCAAGCGAAGGTCGAGGCTGCGCAGCTGCGGCTCACGCAAGCGCAAGACGACGCACGCGGACTCACCGAGCGCCTGCACGCGATCGAAGCGGAAAACCTCAAGCTGCGCCAGCAGGCTGAGATCGACAAACAAGCAGCGCTTGAGGCGAAACGCGAGGTCGATCGCGCCCGCTTGGAAGCCACCAAGCTCGACTTGGGCCTGCAAAAAACCGATGAAGAAGCGCGGCGCGCACGTGACGCCCTCGCGCGCGTCGAGGACGAGCGCATCCGCCTGCGCGAGACCGTGCGCGTCCACGAGGAGGAGCATCGTGAGCTGTCGGTCGCGCTTGAGCGCGAACGCCAACAAGCGCGCGAAGCGGTCGCGCAACAAGGACAGGCGCGGGCGGCAACTGAGGAACTCGCCAGCAAGCTCGCCGACACCGACCGCGAACGTCAACAGCTGCGCAGCGAGGTGTCCGCGTCCGTCGTGCAACGCGATGCGCTGAGGCAAGCGATGCACTCGACGTTGCCTCCAAGCGTCGTTGAACACGTTGAAGGCGCCGCACACCAAGGCCGCGACCTCGTGAGCGACGCAGTGCCGCGGCAGGTGGCGGCGCTGCACCTTGAGATCTTTGACCTCGACAACTGGGCACAACGCGCGACACCGCAGCAAATCAAAGAGCGCCTCGATCGCTTTTGCGCGGCCGTCGCTGCGCGGGCACGTGCCAACGGCGGTCGCGTCGAGCAAGTGCTCGGTCACGCGCACCTCGTGTCGTTTGGCGCCGATGCGCAAAGCGTCCGAGCCGCCGTCACCTGTGGCATCGACGTCGCGCAACGCATGCACGACGTCGGTGTGGTGTGCGGCCTGCACGTCGGCACCGTCATCAGCGGCTTTTTTGGTACCGGCGACGCGGTCACGCGCATCGAAGTGGGGGAGGCACCCGCGCTCGCTCGCGGCATCGCCGCGTTTGCCCACGCGCCGAGCTTTTACGCGAGCGAAGCAGTTGCCAAGCTCGTGGGCGCTGACGGCAACGTGTCGCTCACCTTGATCGGGCCCGCGCGAACCACCGCTGGCAGCACGCTGTTGTTTTCGGTTGAACTCGCCAACCGTGTGGAGGCGACGTGAGCGCGGCGGAACTCCCGCGGGAATTCGGCGGCTACGCGCTGCTCAAACTGTTGGCGCGCGGTGGCATGGGCGAGATCTACCTAGCGCGTGCAGCGGGCATCACCGGCTTCGAGAAGTACTACGCAGTTAAAAAGCTGCTCAAGAAATTCACCCACGACATCGATGTTGGCGCGCGCTTCGTTGACGAGGCCAAGCTCGGCGCGCGGTTGCAGCACCCCAACATCGTCCAAGTGTATGACCTCGGAAAAGTGCAAGACGAACTGTACATGGCGACCGAGTTCGTCGATGGCTTCGACCTCCGTCGCGTGCTGCGCTTTTGCCACGAAAAAAAGAAGCGGATACCGCTCGACATTGCGTTGTTCATCGTGCGCGAAATCCTCAGCGGCCTCGCGTATGCGCATCGACAAGTGGACGCGGACGGCCACTCGATCAACCTCATCCACCGCGACATCTCACCGCAAAACGTGCTTGTGAGTTTTGAAGGTGAGGTGAAGATCATCGACTTCGGCCTCGCGAAATCGACGCAACGCTCGCAAGAGACGCAAGCAAACGTGCTGCTCGGCAACTTCGGCTACATGAGCCCCGAGCAAGCACGAGGCCACCCGCTCGATGTGCGCACCGATGCGTATTCTGCCGGCATCGTGTTGTTTGAGCTGGTGACGGGCACCAAGCGGTTTGTGGAGGACAATCCACTGCGCTTGCTGGAGTTAGTCGCGCGCCCTACGCCCATCGTGCCGTCGGACCGCGTGCCACAAACCCCCAAGGCAATCGACCGCCTTTACACCAAAGCGACGATGCACAACCGCGACGAGCGCTACGACACCGCCGAGGCCTTTCGCGACGACGTCACGACGGCACTTCACCGCATCAACCCGAAGGCCTCGCGCGAGAACCTCGCGCAATTCCTCAATCACTTGTTTTTGGGTGGTCAAGCCCCTTTGTCGCTCGACGCAGATATTTTGGACCGTTCGGTCGCCGTGCGCGCGCGTGATTTTCATGACGCCAGCGACGCCTTTCAAAAAGCCGCCGACGCGGACCTTCAAGATCGGAGCCTGCGCGAATTCTCCGACGACGCGCCGAACACCGCCAGCCACGACCTGATGCGCAAGGCGCGCGTTGGCGAGACCCTCACGCACCTGGAGCTCACCGGCGAAGACCTGCACGGCGCCGCCGCGACGATCGAGGCGACGGCTTCATCGGCCCCCGTCGGTGTGGCCTTTTCAATCGGGGGGCAGCTGCACGTCGGCGCCGCTGCGTCCATCGGTGTGGTCGCGGCCGCGCCGGGGCACTTTGACGCGGCACTGGCCGACCAAGCCGTGACGCTCGCCGCCGCGGCCACCTCCGTGTACGACTCGCCATCGTGGCCGAGCGAACTCGATCGCGCGGCGGCGTCGCGCGAGATCTCCCGCGGCCCGCGTGCGCCGCCGGTGCAAGGTGGCGCGCCGTTTGCCTCGGGGCGTGGCGCGATGTCGCTCGACGATTTCCCAGCGACCGCGACCTTCGACGAATCCGATATGTTGGCGCCCAGCGGCGCCCGCGACGTGACGATGTCGCCGGTCGCGATGTTTCGTGCGGGCGGGGCGGAGGCGGCGGGAGAGTTGGACGCGCCGAAGCCTTCGGGATTGCGCGCCGAACTGACCGCGGCGTTCGCGCCCGACAGTGAGGTGCAATTTTCGACCCAGCCGGGTGTTGGTTCGATGCGCAGCGACTCGGATCCCGACGGGCTCAATGTCGAGCTCGAGTTCGAAGCGCTGCCCGACGAGGACGTCAGCGAGGTTGTGGGGGCGCACGCGAGCGCCATCAACGCGCCCCCCGCGACACCGTCAGCATTCGGCACGCCGACGTCGGCGCCGCGGGCAACCTTGTCGGAATTTCACGGTTCACCTCCGGCGGTCGGTGAATTCCACGAGCCCGCCAAGGCCGGTGAATTTTACGCGCCTAAAGTGAGCGAAAGCCGCGCGGCACCAGCAATCGCCACACCGCAAAAGCCCGTCGCCGCGGAGCTGGAGGCGGACCTCAAGCGAGAGCTCGAAGCGCAAGTGGACCTGCAGCGCCAGCTCGACGAGGTCGCAGTGCAGCGTCAAATCGACGCGCAAATGGCGCCCGCGACTGCCGTGAAGGCTGCGATTGCACTGCCGGGCGGGCCGGTGCCGACGTTGCGCGGGCACCGACCTTCCACCGGGACAACAACGGTCGTCACCACGGTGGGACCGAATCCGCGTCGCGCGATCTCCACCGAGCAGCCGTCGATGGTGATAGCGATGGATCTGGCGTCGACGGAGGCCCCGCGGCCCGTGTCCACACCGCCTGCGCAAGCCGGTAGCTTCGCTGTCAATGACGCTGACGTGCATGCATCGG
>JAYTVG010000994.1:0-3189 GCA_043744135.1 Deltaproteobacteria bacterium
TCCCCGCGGGTTTTTTGTGGGGCGCCGCCTCCGCGGATCACCAAGTTGAAAGCAGTCAAGACGACGATTGGACGGCGTTTGAGCGCGACGCACGCGCACACGGCCGCGCCAAGTTCGATGCGAATGGCCCTGTGCCCGGTCATATTCGCGGCATCGTCGACGTCGACGCGACCGTGCTGCAAAAAAAGACCGACTACGACGCGCGTTTTGACAGCGACATCGAGCTTGCGCACGCGATGGGGCACAACGCCTACCGCTTTTCGATCTCGTGGGCGCGCTTGTTTCCGCGCGCGAACATGGCGGCGCCCGACCCCGCGGGCATCGCGTACTACTTGCGGATTTTTGACGCGCTCGCGGCACGCAACATCAAGCCGGTGGTGACGCTGTTTCACTTCGCGAGCCCGAGCTGGCTTTGGCAAGATAGCGCGGGGCTTCGCGGCCTTGAACGCGCCGACGCGGAACAGCACTTCGCTGTTTTTGTCGAGGCCTGCGCGCGCGCGTTTGGCGACCGCGTGACGATGTGGTGCACGCTCAACGAACCGCTGGTGTACGTCTTTATGGGGTACCTCAAGGGCATCTTTCCTCCCAACGAACAACGCACCCAAAGGCGCGCGATGCCCATCGCGCGCGTGCTCGTGAAGTTGCATTTGCGCGCGTACGCCGTGCTGAAAGCGGACGCACGCTCCCGCGGCATCGAGGTCGCCGTCGGGCTCGCGCATCACGTGCGGACGTTTTTGCCATGGTCAAACGGCAGCTTGCGGGACCGCATCACCGCGTTTGCGATCGAGCGGCTCTTCGTGCACTGGTTTTTGGCGCGCATCACGAGCAACACCGACTTCATTGGCGTCAACTACTACGGGCGCTACTACATCAAGGCCAAAGGCCTCGGTGGTTTTGACATCATCACCGCCGATCCTGCAGACCGCACCGAAACCACCAGCGACGTCGGATGGGCGACCGATCACGCCGGCTTAACGCGCAGCCTCGTGTTGATTGGACGTCGCTACCGACACCCGATGTACGTGCTAGAAAACGGCATCGCGGACCGTGAGCATGACGACGTGCGGCGCCGCGCGTTTATCGTCGGACAAGCGCACGCGGTGCACCAAGCGATAGCGACCGGCGTCGATGTGCGCGGCTATGTGTACTGGTCGCTCACTGACAACTTCGAATGGGCGGAGGGGTTCGAACCGCGTTTTGGTTTCGTTGATATCGACTACGCCAACAACTTCGCCCGCAAGCAGCGCGCGAGCGGAGCGTTGTTTGAGCGGATCGCACGTGCAAACGCCATCACCGACGACGACTGGCAACGCGAGCGCTGATCCAGATCGGTGAATTCAATTGTTCACCTCCCAAGGTCGGTGAATTCAATTGTTCACCTCCCAAGGTCGGTGAATTCAATTGTTCACCTCCCAAGGTCGGTGAATTCATCAGCTCGATGTTTGCGCGACTCGTCGTGCCGGCTAAGCGCCGATCACGCGGCTGAGCAGCGCATAGGTTGCCGCCGCCACTATTGCGGTAAACGGAATCGTCAAAACCCACGCCGTGAAAATGCGCGTCGTGACGCCCCACCGCACGGCGCTGACGCGCTGTGACGCGCCTACGCCCATGATGCACGACGAGATCACGTGCGTCGTCGAAACCGGCACGCCGAAGTGGGCAGTGACGAGCAAGATCACCGCGGCACTGGTCTCGGCGACGAAGCCGTGAATCGGTCGCAGATCGATGATCTTTGCACCCATGGTCTTGATGATGCGCACGCCCCCAGACGCGGTGCCAAGCCCCATCGCCAACGCGCATGCGATGATGACCCAGGAAGGTACGTCAAACTTTCCGTCGACGTTTTTATGCACTGTCCCGTATGACACGAGCGCCATGGTGACGACGCCCATGGCTTTTTGCGCGTCGTTGCTGCCGTGCGAAAACGCCATGAAACACGACGACAGCAACTGGGCACGACGTGCGTTGCGGTTGACAACGCTCGGCCGCGCGCGCCGGACGATCCAAAACACCAACACCATCAAGACGAAAGCCGCGGCAAAGCCCACGAGCGGCGACAACACCAGCGCGCGCAGGACTTTAAAGATGCCTTCACTTTTGATAGCCGCGGTACCCGCTTTAGCGATGCCGGCACCGACCAGGCCGCCGACAAGCGCGTGCGACGACGACGATGGGATGCCGAAGTACCACGTGAGCAAGTTCCAAATGATGGCGCCAAGCAGCGCCGACAACACCAGCACTTGCGTGACGTTCGACGCGTCAAGCAGGTCGCCACCGATGGTTTTTGCGACCGCCGTCCCGGCAAACGCCCCAGCGATGTTTAACACGCCTGCCAGCAGCACTGCGGTGCGCATCGGCAGCACCCCCGTCGACACCACGGTCGCAACGGCGTTGGCGGCGTCGTGAAAGCCGTTGATATAGTCAAACACAAGTGCCGCAATGACGACGGCGACGACGATGGTGAAGAGGTCCATGTCGTTAGGCGTTTTTGATGATGATGGTTTGCAGCGCAGTGCCGACGTGGTCACAGGCATCAAGCGTACGCTCAAGCCCCTCCAAAAATTCTTTGTTTTGAATCAGACGGATGGCGTTGGTCTCATGGCGAAACAGCTCGCCGACTTCTCTGCGAAAGATCTCATCGCCATCGTGCTCAAGCTGCGAAAGTCGTTTGCGCGCGCGCGCGACCTCGTCAAGCTGCCTTAAGTTACGCAGCAGCGCTACTGCAGTGACGATCTCGTCGGTGGCGGTCTTGATGAGCGATGCGAGCTGCAAACCACCGGTCGGGATGTCGGTGATGGCGTGCATGTTGAGTTGCAGCGCAGTCGCGTGGTTGAGGTCAACGATATCTTCAAGGTGGTTGGCGAGTGCGTAGATGTCGCTGCGGTCAAGCGGTGTCACAAACGTCGCGTTGAGCTTGTCATAGACCTCGTGGATCACCGCGTCGGCGAGGTGCTCGACGTCGCGCAGCTTGGCAAGAAGCGCCTCGCGCGCGCCGTGTTCAGCGGCGCAGATCTGCTCCACCAACACGCCTGAATCGCGCGCGAGCCCCGCGCCACGCTCCAGCAGGTCAAAAAAACCAGTCTCACGCGGGAGCAGAATTTTTACTGCGCGGTCGAGCATTGTCACGGGGTACCTCGAAAGTTGGCTATCGCTAGCATACCCGTCGACGACCCGCAGCCGCACGGATGC
>JAYTVG010000995.1:0-3188 GCA_043744135.1 Deltaproteobacteria bacterium
GATGAGCACACGCTTGGCCATTCAACCCTCGATTTGGACAGCCGAGGCTGTCGTTTGACTCGGTTCCCGAAGTGACTCCGTGTTTTACACTAAAGCCGCCCCAGAAGGAAATTCAGCGGCCTTGGGAGGTGAACAATCGAATTCACCGACCTTGGGAGGTGAACAATCGGATTCACCGACCTTGGGAGGTGAACAATCGAATCGGCCGTTCACCTCAATGAGCTCGAGCGACGCCTCACAACACCATGTCGTACACCAGGTCCACCAATCGGTCGATGTCGACGGCCAAGATTGCGACACCGTGGTGCATCGCAATGCGCAGCGCGCCAGTCGGCCCCGCTGCCAGATCGCCGCCTAGCTTGAGCGACTCCACCTCGTCGACCCCGTCCACCAACAAGCCGATCTGGCGCGTGCCACGGTCGAGCACTAGCAAGCGGCTGTCGTTGGCGGACGTGGCCGCGGTCGAGCGCGCCAACCCCAACACGGTAACGGTGTCGATGACGGTGACGATACGCCCGCGATGGTGGGTGATGCCGAGCGCCGCTGCGGGCAACCGCGGCAGCCGCGTGATGCGGGCGTGCTCGACCACTTTGTACACGTCGCGCGCGATCACCGCCAAGCGCTCTTGGCCGGCCCGGCACAAGACGCACAACACGCGCTCGGTGCTCAACGCCGTACGTCCTCGCCAAGAGCACGCGGGTCGCGGCCCTCGGGGCGCTCACGCTCCAGCTTGAAGCGCGACACCACTTCTTCGAGCTCCAGCGAGATATTCGACAGCTCAAGTGCTGAGCTAGAGAGCTTCTCCATCACCACCGTTTGGTTGGCGGTGGCGCGCTGCACCTCCTCGGTCGAGGTGGCGTTTTGTTTCGCGAGGTCGGCGATGTTGCCGATGGCGCCCACCATCTCCGTGCTCCCCTGCAGCTGTCCCGACGACGAACGCGCGATCTGCTCGGCCTTTTCGGCACCGCGCAGCGCCGACTCCACGATGCCGTCGAGCGATTGAATGATGGAGCGCAGATCTTCGCGGCTCGCCTGCAGATCGCGGGTCGATTCGCCCATGCCTTGCACCGCGAGCTCCGCGTCTTTTTTGAGATCGCTCAGCAGCACGGTGATTTGATCCGCCGAGCGGCCCGAGCTCTCAGCGAGCTTGCGCACCTCGTCAGCGACGACCGCGAAGCCGCGCCCATATTCGCCGGCGCGTGCAGCCTCAATGGTGGCGTTGAGCGCCAACAGGTTGGTGCGCTGGGAGATCTGCGTGATCACATCGACGATCTTGCCGATCGCTTGCGACTTTTCACCAAACGCGAACACGCGCTCGCTTGACTGTTCGACCTTTTCAAACACTTGGTGGAGCTTTTCCACCGCGAGGTTTGCCACCTCGGTGCCGGTGCGCGCGGCAGTGTGCGTGTCGCCAACCGCGCGCGCAGCAGCCTCGGCAGCGGCCGCGCTCTTTTCGATGCCCGCGGCGATATCTCCGATGAGCTGCGACGCCTTGAGCACCAACTCGCGCTGAAGCTCCGCGGAGCGCGCGATCGATTGAATCGATCCCGCGACGCCGTTGTTGGCAGAGGTGACGCGCTCCGCTGCCGCAGACAGCGTGTTGGCGCTCGACGCCACGTGGCGCGCGGTTTTTTGCAGACGGCTGACGAGTTCACGCAGATTTTCCAGCATCTGATTGATGGCGTCCGCAACGCTGTCAACCTCGTCGGGCCAGCGACTGGGAGTTTCGAACTTCACCAGCCGCGACAGATCGCCGCGCGAGATCGTCGACGCCGATTGGTACAACGTCTCGATGTTGCGCGTCAGCCACCGCGAGTAGGTGAAATTCAACAGCAGCGCCACCAACGCCAACAACAAGCCGAACGTCAGCAGCGCTTTTGCGCTCGGCAGCGCGTCGTCCGTCCACAAGCCCACGATGGCGTACAACAAGATGGCGAACGCCACCGTAAACACGTTACCGAGCGAAATCTTCAGGGCCAGGCGCCAACGCTGCATGCGCGCAAGCTAACCCAAAACGACCGCACACACTGCATGCCGTCGGTCCTGGGCTGAAACGATGACCGCGTATCGGGCCGACATCGGCCTTTAGGGTGGCGAATACGAGATCGTGCATCGCTGTCGGAAAGGTCTTGTAGCGCGCACCGCGCTGACGCGCCGCTACAGCAACTGCAAAAACGCCAGCAGCGCCGCGCGCTCGTCGGCAGTGAGCGCCACACCTTGGTTCGCGTCGTCGCTGTGGTGAAGATCGGGCGCGCGAAATTGCTGCAAGACTTCTTGCAAAGTGCGCGCGCTGCCATTGGTGAAATACGGTTGCTTGCTGACTACCCGACGCAGCGATGACGGCCTCGCACCCTCGGTGGCGACGTAAGGCAACACACCGGTTTTCTCGTAGCCATCGCGCGACCAAACGATTGGACTGTTGTCGCTGAGCACGAGCGCTTGCCAGCGCGCAAACTCCACGGTGGTGGCGGCGTCGGCGCCGACGGTACGCGCCGCGTGGCAGCGGACACACAGCGCTTCAAACAACGCAGCACCACGCGCTTCCTCGTCGGAAAACGCCGTGCGTCCCAGCACGTTTGCGTTGGTGCGCGGGCGAAAGTCGAACAAAAACGCCGCCAGATCTCGGCGCAGGTCCGCAGGTTTCAGATCCGCCGTCACCCCGAGTTGCCGCAACCACGGCGCGTCCGTGAGGTGCACCGCGAACCACGGCTCAAGCCCAGAGTTGGCGTTGGCGACGCGAAATTCGGCGTGCGCCATCCGCACCAGACTCGGGTCGAGGGCGCGCGAAAACAACGGCACGTTGTTGCCGAGACCCAACAGCGGCCGCGTGCTGGCGCGTACCGCCATGTTGTCGCTCATGCGCCCGGTGTTATGCACGCGACCGTCGATGCCGCCCTCGAAGTGGCAGGCTTCACAGGTGAAGCGCGACAGCACGGCCGTGGACTGTTGTTTTGGCGCGATCAAGTGCGTGAACACCAACGCCTCGCCGACGCGACTATCGACGCTGCGGCGGGCGCCCGTCGCAAACGGCACCTGCACGACAACGTTCGCGCTGCTCACGACGACCGCGTCGAGCAGCGGACTTGCCACCGCACGGGCCCCGCGCGGCGCCACCGCAACGCCGCTCGCGCCTGGCACGCCCGCCACTTCGTGAGTTGCTAAAGTGTCGAGGTTCATCTCGACGGCGC
>JAYTVG010000996.1:0-10876 GCA_043744135.1 Deltaproteobacteria bacterium
CCATCCTGTGCGACCAATACCGCTAACCGCACGGTGTCGTGACGACGTCAAACCGATCACTGCTTGATCGCGTGGCGCCAATCCGATAGAATTGACGCACGGGGTCGAATCTTGCATCTCTCTCTCTCTCTCTCTCTCTCTCTCTCTCTTAATTGGCTAGCAGCCGCGCCGGCACTCGCGGCGCCAGGCCTCAAGAGTACTGACGCTGCGAATGCGGCGCTTGCCGCGGCTGATCGCAGCGAAGGGGGCTTTGACGTCGTGCGCACGCCGCGCGGCGTGGTGAATAGCGTCTTTGGGAGGTTCGACGTGGGGCTGAGCGTCGTCGACGATAGGCATCGTGACGAGATTGCGACTGGCCTGGCGGCGTTCGTGGCAGCCAACGCAACGTCGCTGGGCTACGACGACGGCTTCGCACCCACGCTCACCGTGGTCAGCGTCAAGCCCATCGACGACGCATTGACCAGCGTCCACTTTGATCAATGGGTGGAAGGCCTGCGTGTGGTGGATAGCGAAGTCACCGCTGGGTTTTTCGTCGATGGTGCGCTGCAAAGCGTCAACGGCCTTTTTGCGGCGCGGGGCGAGATCGCAGACGCACTGTCTGTTGACGATCTGGCTCAGCGTCTGCGCACCAGCGGCATCGACGTCCCCAAGGCGTTGGTCTTTGACGGCCAGCGCTACGTGGCTGACGGTTATACGCTTGAGCGGGGTTATTGCGCGCTGGCGCAAGCATCTGTGTGGCAGGTGACGACACCGACCGACGTTGTGACGGTCGACGAGCCGAGCGCCACCGTCGTCGACGTCACAAGCCTGTCGGTGCAGCTGTACAATGACGTCACAAAGCCTTGCAGCGTGCTTCGGCGCGAGGTGAGCATCATTTCGATTGCTGGCGTTAGCACCGTCACGAGCCTCCTCGAAACCGGCACCAACGTCAGCCAGCCGATGACGTGCGGGGGCGACAGCTGGCCCTTGGACAGTTGCTACTGGTACCTCAAGCGCCAGCCGTCCGGCTTTGCGCACCCCATCGCGCAAGTGCAAGACGCCAACGGCGCCGAGCAAGAGGTGCCGCAAGCGTGTTCGAGCTCAGCACCGCTTGTGTTCGGCGGCTCAAATGGCGACTTTTTGCGGGAACAGGTCGCATTCGTGGCCGAGGGCAATATGCGCGAACACACGCGCCAGTTGACGTGGTCGCAGGTGGCGCCGGAGCGCGAGGCCAACGTGCAGATCACCGTCGACGATACCTCGGTGACTACCGCCCTGTTCAACCGCGTGCTCACCGACATCTTTTGCAACAACCTGACGCCACGTCTCGGTGGTGGCACGTTTGATTCATGCACGTACGACGTGCTCGCCCATGAATACGGCCACTACGTCGTGTGGTCGTACGGCGACGTCTCGAGCACCTGCACCCCGGGTATCGATGAGGGAAGCAGCCTCAATGAGACGCTGGCAAACGTCATCGGTGAGATGGACTACCTCGACTTTTATCTCGACGCAGGCAAGGCCGTTCAATACGGCGCCGTTACAGATTTTGCTCAAAGCAACGGACCTTCCCCTCACACCACCGCGGGCACCATCATCAACGCCGCACCAAGCTGTCCACAACTCAACGATCCGACCGATGGCATGGGATTCAAACAGGCGTTTTGGGAGCTGTTGTACAATGCCAACTGCTCGACTGCGGCTTGCAGCCTCACAACCCCATTCCGCAACGACATTTGGATCGGGCAAAACCCCGTCCAGGTGCGGGCACGGATGGGGGCTGCGCTGGCGTTCGGGCTCGATTTGCTCGGCGCCAACATCACCCGTACGCAGCTCGTGGTGGCAATGCGCAACCGCATCGCCACACTCGACGGCACCGCCACGGCGAACCGCATGCGCGCAGTCTTCACCCATCACGGCTGTAGGAGAAAACCATGACTCAAACGATCCCGCTGCACGTCGTCGCTACTCTCCTCGTTGTCGCAAGCTGTCACGAAGGAGAGCTCACTCCCGTGTACTGCACGCACGAAAAACAATGCGTTGCCGAGCCGTGTGACACCGGCTTTTCTCCGCCGGAGCGCGGCGTCCCGCCCGCGCCATTTGACGTCACGCTGTGCACGCCAGCGGGTGGCGCAACACCACAGCACCTCGACTACCTTTGCACTGACGCTGCCGTCGCGGTCGACGCCGACGTGGATGGGCGCGTCATGACCGTCACCTACCAAAGCGATGCGAGGTCTGTTTACGCGGGCAAAGCCGTCGACGTCGCGGTCTATCGCTATAACGCGGTCGATGAACTCGTCGAATTCTCGGCATCCGACACGTTGATCGGCGAAACGTCCGTCCAAACGTATACGTGGGAAGGCGGCAGCATCGTTGAAGAGGGCAATCGCATCAGCATGCCGACCCCTCCAGGGTTGCACGACCCGCGGATGATCGACGGGGACACGGCACGCTGGTTTGGTGTCGCGCGCTATGCACAAGACGGCAGCCTGCTCAGCGACGAGTCCCGCGCCGGTTTGAGCGATGTGCTTCTCAAGCGGACTGAACACCACTGGGGCGAGGACGCGCGCTACCTCGGCGTCACAACCCGCGTGTACACCGCGGGTTCCACCACAGACCCCATCGAACTCGACAGCCTCGAGACCACGCTCGCGACTCAATGCACCGTCGTCGAACCTCATGCGTTTGAGTGCCACGTTACGGTCAAATACGACGACAAAGGCGTTCAAGTGAGCCACACGGACGGCCACACCGTCGTGCCCGTCTCAGACAACTGCTGCGAGTGCCAAGAGCCGGACGGGCCCCGCGGCAAAATGCCCAGGCGTTTTGACGCTGCAGTGCGCAGCGCGCGGACCAGCCCGTGAGCGCGATGCGCGCACGTGGCCATCGGCAACGGCGATGCCGCAGTGACGATGATGCGGACCATGAAATCACCCGTCAGGCGATGATCTTTTCGTGGGCTTGTGCCACCCCTCACGCATGTCGATTTCATCGTTTATGCATGCGCCCGCGGGCGCGGTTGTCTTTGGCGCCGGCTGCTCAAAGAAGGCGGGTGTATCAGGCCCGCTGAAGAAAGCGACCAAGGTTGTCGTCGTCACCGACGGCGGCGTTCGTGCCGCGGGTCTGCTTGACCGCGTGCTGGCGTCGCTAGGTGACCGCGTGGTGTTCGTGTTTGATGCGGTTGTTGCTGATGGCGACGTCGCGGCTACGGACACTCTCGCCGCACGCGCGGTGGCCGCGGGCGCAGATGGGATCGTTGCGGTCGGAGGCGGATCCGTCATCGACACCGCCAAGGGCATGGGTGCTGTGATGGCAACCGGCAAACCGTTAGCTCAGCTCGAAGGCGTCATGACCGTGCGCGCGAAGTTGCCAACGCTGGTCGCCGTCCCCACCACGTCAGGCACCGGCTCAGAGAGCACTCAGTTCGCCGTCATCAAAGACGCGCAAGCCGGCCGCAAGCGCATCTTCATGGACGCAGCGCTGATGCCCGCGCACGCATTTTTAGATCCTGAGTTACTGGTGGATTTGCCCGCGCACATCACAGCCGCGACTGGCGTCGACGCCCTCACGCACGCGCTCGAAGCGCTCGCGAGCTCCATGCGCAACCCCGTCGGCACAGCATGCGCAGCCGAGGCGATTCGCATCTTGATGGTGCAAGGCGCCCTCAAGCGGGCCCTCGCGGCGCCAAGCGACATCGACGCACGCGGCCAGTGTCTGGTCGCCGCCAACCTTGCAGGCCAGGCTGTGTCGACGTCAATGCTGGGTGCGTGTCACGCGTTTGCCCATGCGCTTGGTGCTGTGAAGGGCGTGCCGCACGGCGTCGCCAACGGGGTGTTCTTGGTGCCGACGCTGCAGGCCAACCGCGCGGCAGCGGGTGACGCATACGCCCACCTCGCCGCCATCTTGGGTGTTGCGAGCATCGACGCTGCCATCGAGCAAGTGCGTCACCTCGTTCACGACGTCGCAAACATTCCCTCGACCCTGTCCGCGCTCGGCGTCACACAGGCTGACGTCGAGGCGATCGCGTGCATCGCCCAGACCGATCCCGACCTGCCGACCAACCCAACAGCACTCGATGGGCTCGCGTTGCGCGCCATCGTGCAGGCCCGCATGTAGCCTTGCTGCGCACGGCGCGCCGCACCGTTGTGGCGAACGCCCGCGTGTGGCAAGCATCGCGCATGTCTCAAAGCGTGACTGACGACGTGTGGGTAGAAGTCGAGGTGCTCAAAGGCACGCTCGTGAGCGTGTACCGCGGCAGGCTCGCGCGGCTGACGTTTGAGCAGTGGTGCGGGGGCACGCTCAAGCCCGGCGCCATCACGCTCGCCGACACGTACTGGAGTTACGACGACGGCGAGGGCAACGAAGGATGGGTCGTGGTGGGCGCGACGCCGGGGCCGTACGCAGGGGCTGTGGGCAGCACGCATCTGCGCAGCGATTTGATCGTCGTGATGGTGCCGCTGCGCGACGGGTCCGAGCGCGAAATGCACCGCGTGCGCCCGCTCGGTGCTGGCACCCACAATGACGACTAACTTCGTGATGCGCGCGCTGTGCGCGGCGGGGCGGCTGTGCCAGTGCTTCATTGATGTCGGCGACGCGTGCACCCTCGTGTGCATGGTCGGATAGCGCGCGATGGTCGCAGCACTCGTGGTCACGCCCGCCGCACTTTTGGATCGCTATGCCGAGCGGTGTCGTGCCGCGCATCGAGAGCTGAAGCGGCAGCTGCCCGACTGCGCGTTTGTCAGCACGCGCAGCCCTGACGATGCCCGTGCGCACATCCACACCGCGTGCGCCGCGCGCAGCCCACTCATCGTGGTGCTCGGCGGTGACGGCGCAATTAATTGCGCGCTCGAAGCGCTCCGCACAGCACCGATCCCGATCGACGCGCTTTCGCCCGCCGTCGCCGTGGTGCCGATGGGGACTGCAAACGACCTCGCTCGCTTGATGTACGGCGGCGTCACGCAGCGCCCTAAGCTCGACGCCAGCGCGCGACGCATCCGCCACATCGACGTCATTACCGTCAACGGCAAAGCCTTTTGCACGACCGGTGGCGTCGGTCTGCCGTCCGCAGTGGTCGGCACCGTCGAGCGCAGGAGGAGCGGCGGCGTTCATCGGCATTGGGTGCGGCGCTGCGGCAGTTGGGTCTACGCACTCATCGGCACCGAACACGTGCTGCGCGGATTCGCGCGAGACGACGACGTCACGCTGTCGTTTTTGGCGGGCGATGGCGGCGCAACGCAAATCGTGCGAGCGCGAGCGAGCGCGGTGTTTGTCAGCAACCAACGTTTGCTCGCTGGCGGGCTTGAGGTGGCGCCGGCCGCGCGCAACGACGACGGCGTGTTTGATGTGACCATGGTGCAAGCCGGGTCGCGCGCACGCATGCTGCGGGTGCTTGCTCGCATGGTGTTGCAACAACCGCAGCGCGATGGCGACGTGGTGCGCGTGCGCGCCAGGCAGGCGACGTTGGTGTACCAGCAGCCGCAGCAATTCTTCGGCGATGGCGAGACGCTCGCACGCAGTCGCACCTTCGAGCTCGCGGTCGAGCCCGGTGCGCTGAGGCTGGTGTGTTAGCTGCGAGCGTTGACGCGCTGTGGGTGGCGTTGCCGGTGTTGCTCGGTGGACTGAGCCATGTCGCGGTGTTGAAGCTCAAGGTGTGGCCGCAGGGCGCCGCCGTTGCACTTGACGGTGGGCGCTTGTGGCGTAACCGCCGGATCTTTGGCGCCAACAAGACGTTGCGGGGTCTCGTCGTCATGGTGGTCGCGACATCCTTTTGGGCCGCAGTGTTGGCGCGCCTCGGTGCGCCGGCCGGGGTCGACCATCCGTCGGTAGGCGCAGCGTTGTGGGGCGCAGCGCTTGGCCTGGGGTACATCATCGGCGAACTACCCAACAGTTTCATCAAGCGGCAGCTCGATGTGCCGCCGGGTGCTGCGGCGCGGGGCCGCGCGTTGGCGTTGTTGTGGCTACTTGATCAAGTCGACAGTCTCGCGGGAGCACTGCTCGCGATGTCGTTTGTGTCGTCACCGCCGCTCGCAGTCATGCTGTGGCTGTGCGCGATCACGCTCGTGCTGCATCCGGCGGCGGCGTATGTGATGGTTCAGTTGCGGCTAAAAGATCGTGTGGGGTAGCACCATGATCGTCGACGACGCGCAACACTCGCAATCGCCACCGCTGCGATCGCCGCCAACACATCCCAGCGTGTACAACGTGCCAAACGCGTTAAGCGCGACGCGCTTGCTGCTGGCGCCGGTGTTGTTGGTGCTCGCGTACGTGCACGTTCCCCGCTTGTTTTTAGCCTTGCTCATCGTGTCGCTGGTGACCGACATCCTCGACGGCAAGATCGCGCGCTTGCTCAACCAGGGATCGCAGCTGGGCGCCAAGCTCGACAGCTGGGCCGACTTCGCGACCTATATGTCGATCCCGTTGTGCGCGTGGTGGTTGCGCCCCGACGTCGTGCGTAGTGAGGCGCTGGTGTTTTGGGTCGCGGTCGGTGCGTGGACGCTGCCGGTGGCGCTCGGCTTCGTGAAATTTCGCGCGCTCACGAGCTATCACACCAAAAACGCCGTCATCGCGGCGTACGCACTCGGTGCCGCCACCGTCGTCATGTTTGCGGAGGGTCCGTTGTGGCCGTTGCGCGTCGCCACCGTCGTTTTAGTCATCGCGGGGGTCGAGGAGATCGCCATCACCGCGGTCCTTCAGCGCCCGATCACAAATGTCGCGAGCCTGCGTCGCGCGTTGTCGTTGCGTGACAGGGATCGCGCTTGAACGAGCGGACACGCTTGGTGGCGGGGCTCGTGTCGGCAGCCGCGATCGGCTGCGTGAGTTACGAAAGCGTGTACGCGCGGGTGCGGTCGATGAGCGCGTCGCTTCAGCGGTGCTTTGACTGTTCAAAGTGCACGACATCGATCAGCACCGTGGACGCGAAGCACAGCGCGCGCAGCGTCGGGTCTTGCACCTGTTCGAATTCGACCGCGAAGTTGTCGGCGTCCGTCAGCACCTCGCTCAGCATGCCGCTCCAACGCTTTTGCACGGTGCCCACGACGCGCTCGGCGACGCGAATCTCAAACGTCCACGGGCGAAAAAACGGCCCAAACAACGTTGCTGTCTGTTGGCCGCCCGCATCGTTGATGCGATAGACGCGGCGCAGCCAACTCCACTCGCGCTCAATGCTGCCAAGCGGCGTGCCGTCCGCCGCGCTGACATCAAGTTGATGAAAAAAGAAGCGAAAGGGACGATGCAATAGCAACAGCGGCTTTGGGATCGGATTGTCAAAGACCACGGCATCAAATGGCCGCGCCGTGCGCAACAACAATCGCTTCACCAGCGACCACCACCCGCTGCCCTGTTCTTTGACTTGCAGCGCGTGCAGACCTTCCTCGTCAAACACTGCGTAGGAATTCTTCGACTCCCAGTTGAGCAAAAGCTCGAGCCAACGACGTCGCTGACGCACGGACAGGCGGCGGTGTTGCGCGAACTCGCTGCGCACCATGGCCGCGGTTGAGGGCGCCAGATGCATCGTTGCGGCTGCAGACGTCACGGGAAGGTTCATACAACCTCGTTACTACATCTGCGGCGAGACACGTCAGTGCCCGCGATCGCGCGCGCGGCCCACGACACCGAGCTCTTGATGGTGCGTGAAGCCCGACCACGCCTCGAGCTCAAGATGCGGTACGCGGTGCGCGATGCGCTCGAGCCAATTGGGCAGCTCAAGCACCATGTCCCAGTTGCGCAACTTCAGCGTCAACACAAGGCCACGCAAGGTGCTGGCGTGCGCCTCGATGAACGGCGACGCTCCACGCAGGGCGGTGCCGGGCGGCACGTTGACGTCGAGCACCAGCCAATCAAACGCACCATCGATCTCGCCAGGCACCAGCCGCGTGCTCGGCATCGGCACGTACGTGAAGTTGTCGTGTGCTTTGATGCGCGCATCCATTTCGGTCGGATCGACGCCGACGACCTGGGCACCGCGCGACAGCAGCGCGTGGCTGGCACCGCCGGGTGCCGCACCGATTTCGAGCACCCGTGAGCTGGCGTCGATCGCGAGGTCGAAGCGCGCAATCGCCTCTTGCATCTTGAGCCACGCACGCGACGGCGCCTGCGGTGGAAGTGACAACTTGAAGCGGTTGCCCGGCGCCGCACAGCGATCGGCGCTGTGGAGGTGGCGCGTCAGCCAATAAAACCCGCGCTCAGCGACGAGCGTCGTGACCTCGTCACCGATGGCAAGCGGGGCGGTGCGTACCGCAGCGTCGTCATCGCCGGCATCAAGTGCAACGACATGCGCGCCTGCTGCGATGAGGCGGTCCGCCTCTTGCGTATCGACCTTGCCAAACGACGGCGCTGTAAAGCGCACCAGTGCATGCACCAACGGAAACGCGTGTTCTGACTTAAACGTCACGAGCCCTCTGGCGCGATAGGCAGGACGATAGCCGCGCGAAGCCACCTCAGCGACGAGCGTTGCTTCAGCACCGGGCGCGCACAAGGCTAACGTGAAGTGTGACACCAAGGCCGCGTAGCAGGCGAGGTGCAGCCTGTCACGTCAGTAGGCGATGTGCTGCAGGTCCGCGTGACAGCACCTCGCTCGTCGTGCTGCATCGTGCGCATCAACCCGTGCGCTTTTGCAGCTCCACCAACATCGCGTACCTGCCGCCAACAGCTAACAGCTCGGCGTGCGTGCCTTCTTCGACGAGCTCGCCTTGGTGCAGCACCAAGATCCGATCGCAGCGTTCAATCGTCGACAGGCGGTGCGCCACAATGAGCGCAGTGCGCCCGCTCAAGAGATTTTCGGTGGCGGCCTGCAGCAGGCGCTCGGTGGAGCGGTCCACGCTTGCCGTCGCCTCATCCAAGATCACGATTGGCGGGTCGCTCAACAGCGCACGCGCCATCGCGACCAACTGCCGCTCGCCGAGCGACAGCGATTGGCCACGCTCAGTGACGACGGCATCGAGCCCGCCGTGACGCGCCAACAAGCCATCGGCCTGACACGCGTGCAGGGCGCTGACCATTTGCGCGTCGGTGGCATCGGCCTTGCCCACGCGCATGTTGTCGCGCAGCGTGCCCGCAAACAGGAACACGTCTTGAGGCACCGCGGTGGTGATGGCGCGCAGCGCCGCCGGATCAAACGCGCGGATGTCGGTGTCGTCGATGGTGATGGCGCCGCCAGTCACGTCGTACAAACGCGGCACCAGCTTAATGACGGTGGATTTGCCGGCACCGGTGTGACCCACCAACGCAACGCGCTGGTTCTTTGGCACACTGAAGCTCACGCCCTTCAAGATCTCGGGACCGTCGCCGTACGCGAAGCGCACCCCGTCAAATCGCAGGGCACGGTCAAACACCACCGGCTTGGGCGCAGGCGGAGCGGTGATGCTCTCGTGCTCGCGCTCGAGCTCGACGATGCGCTCGGCTGCCACAAAGGCGCTTTGAAAGATGGTGGTCTTGTTAGACAACTCGCGGATTGGCATGAAAAAGCGACCGAGCGCGTCGACGAACAACACCAACACGCCCAGCGACAGCGCGCCGTCGCCCTTGCCAATCCACCACGCACCCGCCGCGATCGATAGCGCGATAGCGACCGTGCTCACCGCGTCGACAAAAGCGTACACGCCAGCGTCGAGCGAGATCGCCTCGCGGTTCGCCAACATGTACGCACGGTTTTCATCGTGAAAGCGCGCGCGCATTCGCGGTCCTTGCGCGAACAGCTGAACGATGGCCATGCCTGAGATTTGCTCCTGCAGCATGCCATTCATCGTCGACAACGCGGTGCGCACCCGGCCGAACGCTCCGCGCGCACGCTTGCGAAACCACTGCACGCCGAACGCGAGCAGCGGCAACGTCACCAGGGACGCGAGCGAAAGCTTGACGTCGACACTCAGGAGCAAAACCAACGTGCCGACCAAAAAAAGCGCGTCGCCAAAAATACTCACGGAGCCAGACGCGAACAATTCCGCGACGCTTTCCGTGTCGTTGGTCACCCGCGTCATCAGCTTGCCCAGAGGCGTGCGGTCGAAATACGCCATCGGCAAGCGCTGGATCTTCGCGAACAGCTTGCCGCGCAAGCTGCGCACCGCGCGCTGCCCCATGCGCTGGAGCAAGAACAACTGAACGGTCTCAAACACTGAGCGCGCGACAACGGCAGCGAGATAGCCGCCGGCCCACACTGCGACTTGGTGCAGGTCGTTGTGGCGGTAGCCGCGGTCGACGGCGTAGCCGATGAACAGCGGTTGCAACAGCTGCACGCCGGTGACGGGCAGATACAGCAACAGCGCCACCCACAACGACGCGCGGTCGGGTTGAATCTCCGCGAACACGCGCTTGAGTAACTCCCAGTCGCTCTTTTTTGGTGCAGGCGGCTCAGCGCCCGGCGTGCGTGCTGCAGTCGACGTGACTGCGGGATTGGAGCTGTGCGGCGTCATTGGGCAAGCGCCTTTGTGAGTTGTTCTCGGCCCCATAGATCCGCATACAAGCCGTGGTTGTTGATGAGCTCCCCATGCGCGCCGCGCTCGACGACTCGACCCCCTTCAGGCGTGTTGTCGAGGACAACGATCTCGTCTGCGCCCTGTGTCGCAGACAGCCGATGCGACACCACCACTACCGTGGTGCCGTGGCCCTTTTTGTCGGCCGCCATCGACAGACCACCGCGCAACGCAGCGACGATGTGCGTCTCGGTTTCGGCGTCCACTGCACTTAGGCAATCATCCAGCAACAAAATACGCGGACGGGCGAGGATCGCGCGCGCCAGCGCCACGCGTTGGCGCTGCCCCCCCGACAACGTCAAGCCGCGTTCACCGACGACAGTTTGCAGGCCGTTGTCTAACGCCAACACGTCGCGGCGCAGATCGCACAAGTCGATGACGCGTTGCACCTCGTCTTCGGTGGCGTCGTCACGACCAAAGACCAGGTT
>JAYTVG010000997.1:0-3179 GCA_043744135.1 Deltaproteobacteria bacterium
TCGGCAGCAAACGGCCCCAGCACGCGTCCCGAACGCTTGCGGATCTGAAACTCAGGCGGGCGGTCGGCCGCCCCGTCGGCACGGTCGATAGACCCCAACACGTCGCCACCGACGTCAACTTTGACCGAGTTGGTGCCGTGAAACGGCGAGGTGTTTTGCTCTACGCCCGCGCTTGCGGACACGTCACCAAAGATATCGTTCATCGACAGCGCGCGGCTGTTGGCGCCCGCGGCGGGGTCGGCGACGGGCGCTTTGCCAAAGGCATCCGCCATCGACATCGTCGCCTGTGAAGCACCCGGCAGGGGCACGCCTGCGCTCGACGCGACCGTTCGGCTGGCACCAGGCAGCGGCACGCCGCCACCCGGCAGCGCGACACTGCTGGCGCCTGGCAACGGCACGCCAGCGAACGGTCGCGCAGCACCGGGCAGCGGCACGCCCTCGCTTGTGACCGGTCGTGACGGACGCGCACCCGGCAACGGCACGCCAGCAGACGCTGCGCCTGGCAGTGGCACGCCCGCACCGGGCAGCAGCACGCTGGTGGGGGCCGCAGGTGCGGCGGCGGGGGCCGCAGGTGCGGCGGTCGGGGCCGCGCCAACAGCAGGTGCCTGCGCCACAAACGTGTGCTTGCAGCGCGGGCAGTTGATCGACACGCCCTGCGGCGGGATGCGGGTCTCGTCGACTTTGTATTGGGCGGAACATTGGGGGCAGGAGATCTGCATGGGGGCCTCTTGCGCCGACGCTGGGCGCTGACGACGTCAGCTGAGGTAGCACGGGTGTCATTTCAGTGCCAAATCGCTGCCGTTGTCGGTCTAGCGCGAGTCAAGTCCGCCTGAGCCGTCGTCGCGCGCGGCTGCGTCGTTTCGTGCTGGCGTCGACCAATCTGCGCGAGTGCGCCACCACAAACAACCCTTTCGTCGCTGACGCGCGCAGGTTACGGGGAGGTCAAAACTGGGGTTAGCAATGGCCGGCAAGGGATCTTTCGAAGCAACGCCACTCAAACAGCTGCAGCGCTACCACCACATGACGCTCAACGCGTTTGGGGATGGCGAGACGCTGGTGGAGGCGATCCACCGTCGACCTGGTTTTTACGGCCCAAACCCCATCGCGTACCTGTCGCTGGTGGCGCGTCGGCCGACGCTGACGCTGGGCGATATGGACGAAGCCCTCATCAACGACCGATCACTCGTGCGCGCGACGGCCTTTCGCGGCTCGCTGTACCTGATAGCGACGGAGGACTATCCGCTGTATTTCCGCGCGCTGTACGACCTGTTGTCGACCACGGGAATGTCGCGCTTGCGCAGCGAAGGCATCGACGAAGCACAGCTCAAGTTCTTTTCGGAGCGCTTGCGTGACGAGGACTTTGACATGCCGAAAACGGAAGCCGAGCTCATCTCGGTGCTGTTTCCCGGCAAGGAGCGCCGCTTGGGTGCCGACGTCGAGCGCACGCTGTTGCGCAAACTGTGCGACATCGGCCTGCTCGTGCGCACCACATCGAAAGGCTGGAAGGGCAACCAGTGGAACTATGCGCTGGCTGAGCATTGGCTCGACGACGACCTCGACGTTGAGCAAGTGGAGCACGCCAAAGTCGAGATGGTGCGTCGCTATTTGCGTGCGTACGGTCCCGCGCGCTTGGAGGACGCAGCGTGGTGGACGGGGCTGCCTGTGACTGACGTGCGCCGCGTGTTTGAAACGCTCGGGCGCGAAATCGTCAAGTTTCCCGTCGACGGCCTGGGCGAGGGCTTGGTGACGCTGCGCGAGGTGGCGGAGCAGACCCGCAAAGGTGTCGGTCAACCCGATCGCATCCTGTTTTTGCCGCTGTGGGACGCTTATTCGTTGGGCTGGCGCGATCGGACGCGTGTGGTCGAGCCGCGCTTTGCGCCGTGGGTCTACGACACTGCAGGCAACACCACCTCCATCATCGTCGAAGAAGGCCGCTGCATCGGGCTGTGGCAGTTTAGAGACGGCGACAGCATCACCTTGGAATTTCACATCTTTGAGCCCTACGCCAACCGCTTAAACGCGGTGCGCCTCGCGGCGGAAACGCACGGCAGCCAGCTTGCAGTGGTGGCGGGGGCCCGCGAGGTGCGCGTGGTCGAACGCGCGCTGCCGCAAGCGTTGTCGGATCGCGCCGCGGCGAGCTTTTTGTGGCCGCTTGGGAAGGAGCCGGTGTTTCGGCTCTCTGACAGCGACTACGACAACCCAATGGACCGCCGCGAACGCCAGCCCAATGTGCTGCGCTCAAAGTTCCTCGACGATGAACGTCTGATCCGCCCAGTCGATGACGTCGTTGAGCGGCCGCGCGCTGTCGGCGTCGGTGACAAAAAGCCGCCGCTTAAGGCCCAGCAACCGATGCCAACGCCGGTGTTGCAGCGCAACGACGGCAAGCCGCAAAAAACCATCCGCGTGACGACGTCGGCGCTGTCGCCCGCACTCAAGGTCACCGCAGTGGCAGCAAAAACCAAGCCGAAGGCGCTCGCGAAGCGTGGTGCACCGGCGGCCAAGAAGTCCGCGAAGGCGAAAAAACGCAGCTGATCCACGCCGGCACGAACGTCCGCGACGTGATGCGCGCGAACTGTCGACGCGGTTTGTGTCGACGCGGTTTGTGTCGACGCGGTTGCGCGCGCTCGGTGCGGCATCATCGACACGCGCGGTACGGGGTGCGCGGCGGCTCAGCCAGCAGCCCCAAGCTCAGCGCAGATGTGATGCCGTCGTCGCTCAACAGCACCGCGTCAACGAGCGCGCAATCGACCGCGCGCGCACCGCGCTGCCACCGCGCCAGTTTATCGACGTCATCCGGCGAAAAATAGCGCTCGACGCTGTGCCACGCGACGGCAAATGCGCGGGCCCCGCGCGTCAACGGCGCTTGCAGCAGCGCTGCGGTGTCATCATGGGCCACTTGTGTGATCCCCACCAACCGCAAGCTCCGATCGAAACTCACCACCGTGACGGCAACATCGTCGAGGTGCGGCCGCACCACAGCTGCCACGTCCGCGGGACCGGTGATGCGTCGACCGGCGGGCGACGGCAGCATCCACGCGCGTCGACCGAGTTCAACAGCGGCCCAAAGCGTCGGGCCCGCGGGGTGGTTTTGCAGCGCCGCCTCCCGCGCACTGCGCTGCAGCGAGAGCGCGACGACGGCCGCGCACACCTCGTCATCGCTGAGGTGTTTGCACACCAAC
>JAYTVG010000998.1:0-10872 GCA_043744135.1 Deltaproteobacteria bacterium
GACGTCATGGCGCTGCTCGAAAACGGCGACCTCATCGGTGCGTGCGATGCATGGGAGGCAGACCCCAGCGACCGCCGTAAAGAATTGCTGTGCGGCAAGTCGATGTTTTTTTACGAAGGCTTCGGCGCCTTAGGCGTACCGAGCGCGCTGTTTGATTTTTTTGGCAACGAATTTCCCGACATCACCGGTACCGCGTGGGACGGCTTTGGCATGGTCGCGGACCCGACCTCGCAAAATGGCGCGCGGCCGCTTGGTGTGGCGCCAGGCGCACCCCTGGGCACTGTGCCGACGCTCGCGTACACGTGCGCCAGCTGCCACCTCGCGCGCTTGCCCGACGGCCGCGTCAGCATCGGTGCGCCCAACACCGGCTACGCCTACGGCGCGCAGATTTTAGCGATCTCGCTGCCCGCGTCCGCGCTGTCACCTGGCTTCGACGCCGCCGCGCACCACCCCGACGCCATCATCGCCGTGCAGCCGTTTTCCGACGCACTCGCGCAAAGCACGTCGCTGCGCTTGCGATTGTTGCTCGATTTACTGCCGCTGATCGGCACCGCGGGCCCGACCTTTGATAAAGACACCGAGGGCCACTACGCGCACTGGTTGAGCGGCACGATGGATTTCTTATTGCCGCCGCTGCCCATCGACGACGGCGTGCACACCGTCAGCAAGATCTTGAGCCTGTGGGGCATGCCCAGCCACGACGAAGCGCTCGCCGCCGGCCTGCCCGACGAGCAGCTGGCGTGGACTGGCGGCTCGGTAAGCTTGATGCAGTTCTTGCGCGGCTTCGTCGCCATCGGTGACGGTGCCGACGCGCAGTGGCCCGATGCGCGCTTGGTGCCGCTGGCGCAGTACATCTTGTCGTTGCGCGCACCCGCCAACCCAGCTCCCATCACCGTCGACGCGCGCGCGCAGGGCTTCGGCGTGTTTGTCAGCGCGGGCTGCATCGCGTGTCACGATGGCCCGCGCGGCATGGGGCGCGAGCTGTACAGCTTCGAGGAGCTCGGCACCGACGACACCATGCGCGCGTGGGGCGACCCCGAGCTCGACGACACGTACTGCTGCAACTTCACCGGCACCCCCACGCACCGCATCAAAAGCCCGCGCTTGGTGGGGCTGTGGGCGCAGGGTCGCCTGCTGCACAATGGCAGCGTCAGCACGCTTGAGCAGTTGTTGTGCGCGCAGCCCCGCACACCGTCGACGCTGCCCGCGCAAGGGGCGGACGGGCACACGTACGGTTGCGATTTAAGCGCGCAAGACAAAACGACGTTGGTGGCGTTTTTGAAGTCGCTGTAGGCGCTGCGATCGTGCCGTAGCGCGACCAGCTACCTGGCACTCGCGGCAGCGCAGCGTCGAGGCAAACGGCGCCGCCCACGACGCGCACGACGGCAGCTTTCTGCCAGCCGTCGAGGTCACGCTGACCTCAATCAAGCGCGATGATGTCGGATGCCTGCGGACGGCATCGCCAACCTGTTCAGCAAAGCGGTCACCTTCATCGGCCGCGGTTGTGCTGTTTCGTGACGCCACGGGCGCAACTCTCGTCATCGGCAACTTGCGTGCAGTACAATGAAACGGCCAGCAGTCGATATCAATGTGGTTAATGAATAACTAATGAACATGGAGAGCATATGATTCTGTTTCGTCGCGCGCAGTTAATTTCTAGCGCCATCGGCGCCTGTATGTCCTTGATTGCTTGCGATTCCGAAGCGCCGCCAGCGCCGTTTGTGGAGCTCGCGACATCGCCCACAGCGCTCACCACCGTGTGGTTGCTGGGCAACGCGGAGCCCGGCACCACCGTCACCGTGAAGGGCGGCAGCGCCGCGGCCAAAACCGTGGCGGACCCGATCAGCACGCGCTTTCAGGTTCAAGTCAGCCTCACACCCGACACCGACAACGCCTTAAAAATCACCGCCACCGACGACGCCGGCAACGTCTCGCCCGCTGCTGCGGTCACCATCGTGCAATCGTCGCCGACACCGACACAAATCACCTTGACGCTGGCGAGCAGTTTGGGGCGGGCGGGTGCGCTCATCCCGTTTGAGGCCCACGTCATCGATCAATACGGCAGCGCCATCGTCGACCCCGCGATCGTGTACGCCGTCACTCCGGCGCTCGACAGCGTGTTTTTAATCCCGGGCGCCCAACCGGCGGTCGAAAAGGACCAAGGGGTGCTGGCGGATGTGCATGCGTTTGTCGCCTACGATTTGTCCGCGGTCGCGCACAACGGCTTCCAGTTTCAAATCACTGCGACGGCAGGCGACGTGTCGACGTCAGAGATCGTGGAGATCCAGCCGGCAAACGGGCAAACCTTCACAGCGCTGGCGTTTGACTCTGGTACGACCGCGGCCGCGGTGCGCACAGGCCAAGACGTCAACTACGCCTACCAAGTCGTCGATCTGTACGGCAATCCCACCATCGGGCCAGTCTCGGTGTTTACCAATGCGCCCAGTGCGGTCGTGATTGATGATGGTGTCACTGGCGCCGGTAGGGTCTCTCAACTCACCACAGCTGGCCTGTATAGTGTCTCGTTTTATATTGCCGGTGTCGGACAGCGTGGCACATTGTCTATTGCCGTTGATACCTCGACTGGTGTTTTTATCGACGTGTCGGCGTCAGCCACTTTAGCCAGCCCGCAAAGTGAAGTGAAATCGTTCGCCCAGGTGCGCGACCTCTACGGCAATCGCATCGACTGCACCACGACCAACGCCAGTGACGTCGTATTTGAGGCCATCGGCACGCTTGGTGCTGCGGTGGCCGGCTCGGCGACAGCATGTTTCAACGGCGCCTTTCAATCGAATTTCACGTTTGGTGCGGAAGACAACTACGCGATTACTGCTACATATTTCCCAGCAGGGTCGGTCGCAATTGCATCCAATGTGTTCGTCACCGTTCTCGCATTCGACAACACACCGCCCCGGGTCAGCATCAGCAACGTCACGGTCAACCAAAACGCCTGCACGCCGTCAGCACACGCCGGGCTGCCGGGATGCGACGCCGTCGACGGCGACAACGTAGAGTTTGACGTCACCGCCAGCGACAACTCGGCGCTCAGCAGCATGGCGTTCAGTGTGTTTTTTGAGTCGTCGCAACGCCTGCGCACGCGCAACGTGTTCGTGTCCGCCAACCAAGCGCTGGCCACCGTGCACTTCGTGTTGCAAGTGCAGTCAAACGCACCCGTCAATGCCCCGGAGCTGGCGCCTTTGGTGTCGGCGGCGACCGACCGCGCGGGTAACATCATGAACTCGGACGCGGTCATCATCTACGCGCACAACTGACGCGCGCACGGGGCCACCACTCGCGATCTTACAACGCGGGTGGTGGCGTCGGCAGGCGCACACCGCGACGCCGCTCGTCAGACGCATCCACCCTCGTCAGTGGCCGTCGCCCTTGAGCTGTTGCGCAAGCTTTTGAAGGGTCTGCTTGGCATCACCGAACACCATCATGGTTTTCGGGTGAACGAAGAGCTCGTTTTCCACGCCTGCAAAGCCACGGTTCATCGAGCGCTTGAACACCAACACAGCTTTCGCCTTGTCGCAGTCAAACACCGGCATGCCGAAAATCGGGCTTCCCTTGGTGGTCTTTGCGGCTGGATTGACGACGTCATTGGCTCCGACCACTAACACGACATCGGTGTTTGCGAAGTCGTCGTTGATCGAGTCGAAGTCATAAAGCTGGTCGTACGAGACGTTGGCTTCTGCCAGCAACACATTCATGTGCCCGGGCATGCGACCGGCGACGGGATGAATCGCGTAACGCACGCGGCCGCCGTGTTTCTCTACAGTTTGCGCGAGCTCGCGCACTGCGTGTTGCGCTTGCGCCACGGCCATGCCGTAGCCAGGCACCACGATGACCGACGCGGCTGCGCGCAACATCTCCGCGGCGTCCTCCACGCTTGCTTCGTTGACGGCGACGCTGGCGCTTTTCGCGCCGCCCACCGCGGCACCGCCCGCGACCGAGCCAAACGCGCCAAAGATCACGTTGGTAAATGAGCGATTCATCGCCTTACTCATCACCATCGCCAAAACGAAGCCCGACCCGCCATCAAGTGCACCGCAGACAACGAGCACCAAGTTGTCGAGCGCAAAGCCCGACGCGGACGCGGCCAAGCCGGCGTAGGAGTTCAACAGGCACAACACCACCGGCATGTCCGCCCCGCCAATCGGCAACACCAACAACACCCCGAGCACAAACGAGTAGGCGAGCAATCCGTAAAAGCCCAGGGTGACGATGTCTGTCGATGTGTCCGCGGGTCGACACGTGAGCACGACGACGAGGGTCGCACACAGTGCGATCGATGCGAGCGTGACAACGTTTTGCAGCGGGAAGCGCACGGGACTACCAGGCAAAATTCCCTGCAACTTGCCAAACGCCATCAGCGATCCCGTAAACGTCACCGCGCCCATGAACACTTCAAAGCTGATGGCGCCGACGTGAAATCGGTCGACATGGTGGTGTGCATCGACGAAACCTTGGTAGTGCATGTAGTACGCGAGACCCACAAGCGCGACCGCGAGGCCACCAAACGCATGCGATAGCGCAATGCGCTCCGGCATCTTTGTCATGGGAATACGCAGCGCCATCGGTACACCAATGGCGGAGCCGAGCAGCACGCCCGCAACGATCCAGTCGTAGCGCACGACGTCATGCTTCACGAGCGTGCCGACAATCGCCAGCAACATCCCGAGCGCAGCAAAGGCGTTGCCGCGCCGCGCAGTGTGGGGCTTGCTGAGTCCCGACAAGCCGTAAGCAAACAACAGCGTGGCCAGCAGGTACGCGATGGCGGTGAACAACTCGCGGCCGACCAATTCGCGCGACATGTCTAGGTGCGGCATCTAGCTTTTTCCTGGTTTGCGTTTGAACATTTTGAGCATGCGGTCCGTGATCACGAAGCCGCCGACGACGTTGATGGTCGCCGACGCCACGGCAACGACACCGAGCACGCTTGACAGCGTGCCCCAGTCGCTGCCAGCAGCCGCGAGCGAACCCACCAGCGAGATGCCGGACAATGCGTTTGTGAACGACATCAACGGTGTGTGCAGAAGCTGTGGGACCTTAGAGATGACCGCGTTGCCCATAAACGCCGCCAACATGAACACCATTGTCGCCGTTAAAATTGATTCGCTCATGATCGACCTTTCAAAGGATTGCTGACCCTGCCGACGTCGCGCGGTGACCGATGAACTTCATCAACCTGGGCGATGGGCGATGAACGATGAACTCGCCGAGCTCGGGCGTGAACAACGAACTTCACGCGCTGCCATTGGCGAGCTCAAGCAACTTGGGGTGTACCAGCACACCATCACGCGCCATGACGCAGCCCTTTTGGATGTCGTCGTCGTCACGCAAGCTCCACTGTCCGTCCGCTGTGAGGTGCATGAGCAGTTTTTCGACGTTGCGCGAAAACGTCATGCTGGCATGCGTCGACAAGGCGCTTGGTGCGTTGGTCGGACCCAAAATCAGCACACCGTTGTCGGTGGTGGTGTCGACACCTGGGACGCAACCCTCAACGTTGCCACCCTGGCGCGCCGCCAAGTCGACGATGACGCTGCCGGCCTTCATGGAACTGACGTGGGCTTTGGTGACTAAGATCGGCGCCTTCCTGCCTGCAATGAGCGCGGTCGTGATGACGATATCCGCGCGCAGCAGTGCTGACGCCACCACCTCGGCTTGCTTTGCCTTGTACGCGTCGCTTTGTTCCGCCGCGTAGCCGCCTTGGCCGGTGGTCATCTCGACACCCGTGACCTCGAGGAATTTGCCACCAAGACTTTCCACTTGCTGCTTGGTCTCCGCGCGCACGTCGGAGGCTTCAACGATGGCGCCGAGGCGCTTCGCGGTGCCGATGGCTTGCAAACCAGCGACGCCCACGCCCATCACGAGCACGCGCGCGGGCGTGATGGTCCCGGCGGCCGTCATCAACATCGGCAGGTACCGGGGCAAACGCGCGGCCGCTGCCAACACCGCCCAATAGCCCGCGATATTGGCTTGGGAACTCAACACGTCCATGGACTGCGCCATCGAGATGCGCGGCACCATGTCCAGCGCGACCACGGTAATTTTGCGGGCGTTGAGCTTCGCCACGAGGGCGACGTTGCTTAGCGGGGTCAGCACCGCGAGCAACGTCGTTTGCGGTCGCATTTGCGCGAGCTCATCGTCAGTGGGTTCGCCCAGGCGTGCGATGCAGTCGGCCGCGGCGATCACTTCCGCGCAACTCGACACCACGCGCGCACCGGCGGCTGCGAACTGCGCATCGGTGATGAAGGACCGCTTGCCGCAACCCTGCTGCACAACGACGTCGAGCCGTTTTTGCGCGAGCCTTTTGACGGTTTCAGGAACCAAAGCGACGCGCGCTTCGTCGTGCGCCGTCTCGCTTAAAACACCGATGATCATGCAAGTGATGCTAGGTCAGAAGTGCGCGTGGCTTGCATCAGCGAAGATTAAGTTCCGATGGTTGAGCGCGCGTCCGTGGTCGCTCGTCGGTGGCAATGACTCGAACGCATGTGCTTGTTTACCTCGAGGGCGCCGTAGCGTGTGCGGCCGTCGCCGTCCCGGCCGCGCTAGGCGGCTGCGCTCACGATCCACGTTGCGGACGGCATGAACACGCCGTGCGCGGTGGTGTAGGGCACCAGCGCTTTGCGCACCACCTCTACGACGGCGTCTTTATGCTGCGGGTGCTCGCGCAATAGCGCGCCAAGCGGCCCGACCCGCAGCGCCATCTGCAGCGTGGCATCCGCGTCGTTGCCGCCGATCGCTTCGTCGTGGGCGGTGAGCGTGACGTCGACAAATCCGGCGCCCGCTAAGATTTGACGCAAGCGATCGCCGTCCGCGAACGCAAACGGACCGGGTGCAAACGGGTCTAGTGTGGTCGGTGCAGGGGCCGGCAACACCGTCATCGCGGCGTCAAACGGCGCCGTCATGATCGGGTTGTCCTTGCGCCCACGCCAACAGACAAAAGCGATCTTGCCGCGCGGTTTCAGCGCCGCGTGCAGATGCGTAAAGGCCACCACCGGGTCCGCAAAGAACATCACGCCGAAACGCGAAAACATCGCGTCGAGCGGCGCGCCGAAGTCGTGCTGCTGCGCGTCCGCCTCAACGAAAGTGACCTGCGGTAGCGACGCGCGCACACGCGCCACTGCCAGCAACGCTGCGGAAACGTCGACACCCACCACGCGCCCGCTGGGCCCGACGCGCTGCGCGAGTTCCAGCGTCGCCTGCCCGCTGCCGCAACCGATATCGGCCACGCGTGCGCCCGGCTGAAGCGCTAGCGCTTGCATCGCGCGCGTCCCCAGCGTTTGCAGCTGGCGATCCAAACGCTCCTGCATCGCCACCCAGGTGTCGCCCACCGCACCGCTCCACGACGCGATCTGCTCAGCGTTAGTGCTCATGGCAGCTCCTTCAACACGAAGCGCACGGTTTTGCTGGCGTCTTTGTTGCCCACGCTATCGTGCACGTGCAGCAGCGCACGGTACTCGCCGGCGGGCGCCTTGTCGCCGAGGTGAAAGTCGAGCCCAAACGACGTCACCCCCAGCGGCGTGCGGGTGAAAAACTGCGGGCTGCCAAGCTTGACGGCGGGGCCGAGGGCGATGGTGTCGGCGCCGTCGAGGTAGCTGAAGGTGCCGTCCACCTCGAGTGTGACCGTGGCGCCGTCCGGTGCGGTGGCGGACGCGAAGTTCGCCACCTCGACATACAGCTGCATATCGCGGCCGATGACGACGTCGTTTGGTGCGGGTGTGTACAGGCCGAGGCCGGTATGCGGCGCGTGCACGACGACGGCTTGGCGAATCAGCAGCGGCGACTGCGCTCGGGCCAGCAGCAGCGCAGCATTGATGCGTTCCACCGCGTCTGCGTCGTGACGACGCCATGCGGCGCGTGCGGTGTCGAGTGCTTGTGCCACCGTCGGCACCGCGCCGGTTGTGGCTGCGTACGCACTGACGCCGAGCGCGCTGAGCGCCGCACCTGCACACAACACGATGACGGCGGCGCGCACTACAAATCCTGCAGGAGTTCTTTCGCCTTGGCGACGTACTGCCCATTGGGATCGGCCTTGAGGTACTTTTGAATCGCTTCGCGCGCGGCGTCGTTTTTGCCGGTCTTTTTTAAGCTGCTCGCCAAAAAGAAGTAGGTGGTGGCGTACTCCGACGTCGCCGCCAGGGCCTCGCTATACGCGCCCACCGCTTGCTCGTCGTCACCCGCGGCAGCGAGTGCTCGGCCCAACCACATAAACACGTTGGCCTTCACGCCCGGCGCGCGGTTGCTGGCCTTTTCGCCGGCCTTTTTGAGCGACGCGACGGCACCCGGGAAGTCGCCTTTTTTAAGCAGCGCTTTGCCGATGTCGCGGTGGACCTCAGCGACGTCAAACTTCGCCAGCAATGACTGTAGTGCTGCGGTCGCGTCATCCGCGCGGTCGTTGTCGCGCAGGCGGCCGGCCTTCGCCAAGCCCAACTCCAAGTTGTCTCCAAACACCGCCGCCGCGTCCGCAAGCGCCTTGTCGGCGGCGCCCCAGTCACTCGCGCGCGTGGCCGCTTCGACGAGGGTGAGGTAGGGCTCTAGGCGCACTTTATCGAGGCCAATGGCGCCTTGGCACAGCTCGATGGCTTTTTTGTAGTCCTTGTCCGCGAGCGCTTTTTTCGCGTCGAACAGCGGCAGCTCGGGGTCTGAGCGCAGCAGCGTGCGGGCGTTTTGCGCCTCCACCTCGTTGTCTTTGTCGGGCCGGCCGATGCGCGCGCCGGCCATCGCCATGCCCAGGCTCGCGTAGCCGCGCTGTTTGGTGCCGACGGCGTCTTTGCCGAGGTCTTTGAGTGAGCGCAGATCGTCGAGTGCTACGCCCAGGTTGGTGGCGTCGTCGGCCTCCAAGATCGACAGCGCACGCAACGCCCGCGCGGGATCGTGATCGAGCTGCGACTTCATGGCGTTGTCGAGGGCCATGCGCGCGCGGGCGAGGTCGCCGATGCGGCGGTACACGTCGCCCACAAACGTCAAAGCACCTGCGTCAGGCAGGTCTTTCATGCTCTCGGCGAGCTTGGTGGCGTCGTCGATGCGGCCGAGCGCAACGTACGCGCGCCCGAGCTGAATACGCACAGCGACGGGTAGCGCGCTGACGTCGGCGGAGCCGCGCAGCGTGTCGGCGATGGCGATAGCCGCGGCACCTTTGCCTTCGGCGCGCAGTTGAATCATCTCAGCGGCGACGGTGCCGGGCTGGCTGGGCGCGACCTTGCTGGCGCGTTCGGTGGCTTTTTTGGCCTCGGCGTCGAGCTCCTTTTCGCCGCGATCAACTGCCAACAACGACAATGACAGCGCGCGCTGGCCGGCCGCGAGGGCCTGGCTGTCGTCGACCTTGAGCGCCGCGTCGAGCTCGCGGATCGCTAAGCGGTGGCCGCCGGTGGTGTCGGTGAGCACGCCTTTTTGCGCCGCCTTGAGATGCTCCGCGATCTCTTCCTTCTTGGCTTTGTTGATTTTGAGCGCGAAGCCGAAACCGACGACGAACAACAACAACAACGCGCCCAACCCAAACGTGAAGCCGGGCCCCAGCCGGCGGCCGCTGCCCATGGCGGGCACGGGGCCCGAGACGTAGCCGTAGGCTCCCGCGTAGCCTTGCAGCGCTGGATCGTTTGACCACGCTTGCGCTGCCGGACGTGGCGCGCCGGGCTCAGCACCGGGGGTACGCGAGCGGGGTGCGCGCATGCCGACGGCCTGCGCCGCTTGGGCAGCTTGTTGTGCGGCGCGTGCGGCCGCAGCGTTTTGCTCCGCTTCTTGGGCGACGCGCAGCGCTTCGGCAGCAGCAGCTTCGGCCAGCTCTTGCGGCGACGGTCCCGGCGACCAATCGATGCCTTTGGCTTTGAGCTCGCGCGCTGCGTGGCTGTGGCCGCGGTCGTTGCGCAAGGTCTCTTTATACGCCTCGATGGCCTCGTCGGTCTTGCCGTTTTTGTCGAGCATCTGCGCGTGAAAAAAGTGCGCCTCTGCGGCATCTGGCACGGTGAGCAGCAGTGCTTTGACCTCGTCGAGCGCCTTGGGCACCTTGCCTTGCTCCGCGTACACGCGCGCCAGCAACAGCCTGCCCATCAAGTTGTCGGGTTGGTTCTTGATGCCCTTGCGGCACACCACCATCGCTTCCATCAGCCGGCCTTGCGCCAAATACGCCTGCGACAACGGCACAAACGCGTCTCCGAAGGGATTTTCGGCGTAGGCCTTTTCCAAAGTGGGGAGGTCGGTTGCGCGATCTGGGGTGTCCATGGTGCCTATACCGATGCCGGCGGTCCGTGCGGGAGAGATCCAAGACGTGACGGGAGCCACGAGGTTGCAGGAAGCGCGTCCCGGGGTCAAACAGGAACGTCATCCGCCGGAAGCTCACGTGACCGTCAAACCAATGCGCCCTCAAACGTGCTCGCCACCGGCGCCGCGGCAGGTTTGGGTCAAGCGCCACACGGCGCGAGCTGCGCGACGTTGTTTTGCTCCAGGCCGCCCGCATCATCGACGACGGCATCCAACACCGCGCGCGGTATGTGGGCTCCCGGGCGGCGACGGCGTGGATGATGGGACTACGCGTTGTGTTCGCGAAACGGCTCAAGCCGCTCGCGGGCCAAGCGCAGCACCTTGTTTTCCAGCAGGCGGGCCCCTTCGCGAGATAGGTTGAGCCGGTCGCCCAAAATCGCCAGGGTCTCGGGCTCGTCGGCGAGCAGGCGCTTTTCCACGATGGTCTTTAAGCGCGGGTCGCCGATCTCAGCGACGATGTCGTGCAGCACCTGGTCCACGGCGCGATCGCGTTCAAAGCGCAGCGTCGCACCCTCGGGGCTTTCGTCATGCATGTCGACGAGATCCGCCACCGACCGGTCATCGCTGGCGTCGATGGGGCTGTCGAGCGAGACCGCGCGCGCCTTCGGG
>JAYTVG010000999.1:0-3171 GCA_043744135.1 Deltaproteobacteria bacterium
CGTTGATGGGTGCGATCTCCTTATCATCCCACTGGCCGCCCGCTGAGCCCTTCCACTCCGCCGGGATTTTGACATTTTTCCACGTCATCTCAAGCGGCGTCTGGGAGCCGCCGACGGTGCGGATGGTGCCGGTGAGCGTGAATGTGGCGCGGTCCGTGCGCGAGTCGAATTTGGGAACGCCGACGTAATAGCCCGCCATCACGCCCGCTGGCCAGTCCGGCAGCCACTCCCACGGCTTGTCGAGCAGCACGTACGGCATGGCGGGCGCGAGGTTGATCTTCATGATGTTGCGCTTTGGCAAGCCTTTGCGTTTGCCGGCGGTCTCCAGGTCCGCGAAATGGATGACGCTGACCATCTCGACGTTTTGCAGCTGCAGCTGGTCTTTGGGCGGCGCCCCCCAAATGAACACGTCCCACCGCAAGCCGTCCTTGCCGCCCTCCATCGAGGGCTTGACGCTGACGAGGTCAAAACGCAGGCCGTTTGAGTAGCCGCTGAGCACTGGTTGGTAGTTACCCGCCTGCAGATAGCTGCCGTACATCTGTTTGGCGTAGTCGAAACGGACTCGGTATTCGGCGGTCTTGGCCTTGTCTTTTTGTCCCTCAGCGGCTTTTTTCTCCATCTCGTCAATGAAGCTCTCGGGCTTCAAAGCGCCCGGATGCGCCTTGCGGATGGCATCGAAAGCTTCGACGTTTTTGCGCACGACCTGTTGGCGGTCGTAGCCGACCTTGTCCGTCGGTGCCGCCACCATCGCGCTGACCTGGCGCAGGGTTTCTAGGCGCGCGTTTGCGACCGCGCCCGCGATCTCCGCATTGACCGCGCGCTGCTCCATGTTCGAGATTAAAAACCAGCCGCCAGCACAAATGAGCGCCGCGCCGATGAGAAAGGGAATGAGGTTTTTCACGAGGTACCCTAGGTGCACAGGAGGGAAGGACGCGGGCGTTTCACCGCAGCGCGTCTAGCCGCTGACGCCGGCAATGTCACCCCTTGCCACGTCGATTGTTGCGCCGACACCGTGCTACCGTTGCACTGCGCAGCGCGCACGGAGGTGGTGGTGGCACGGCACGCGAGCGTGGTGGTGGTCGGCGAGATTTTATGTGATTTGTTCGCGGCCAAGCCCACAACAGCGATCGCCAACGCCGGCGGCCTCCGCATGCACCTGGGCGGCGCGCCGTCAAACGTCGCCGTGCAGCTCGCGCGCCTGTCGGTGCCGACCGCGATCGTCAGCGCCGTCGGCGACGACCCGTTTGGCGACTTCGTGCTGCGCGCCCTGACCAACGAGGGTGTCGATGTCTCGACGGTGTTGCGCGACCGACAGCGTCGCACCGGCTGCACGTTGGTTGAGCTCAACAGCGTGGGCGACCGCACTTTTTACGGCTACCGCGCCGGCGCCGCAGATCTGGCGCTCACGGCCGCGCACGGTAGTGCGGCGCGCGTGAGGTCGCTGTTGCGCCGCGCGTCTGTGTTGCACTTCGGCACGGTGTTGTTGCGAAGTTCATCCGCGCGCGCGCTGCAATCGATGTTGATCAAGTCCGCGCGCATCCAGGGCAAGCTGCTGTCCCTTGACGTCAACTTGCGGCCGGGAATGTTTGTCTCCGCGTCGACGATGTTGTCGGCCGTCAGCGGTGCGGTGGCGCGCGCTCACGTCGTCAAAGCGACGCGTGAAGAGGCATGGTCGCTGGCATCTTACGCGCGCCACGCCGCACCGTTTGCGCGCGTGTTTGGGCGGCGCGCAGCAGCATCGAGCGCCGTGCGTGCGACGCCGACGCAACTCGCCGCGTACCTGTTGGCTAAGGGTGCGCGCTTGTCGCTGCTCACGCTCGGCGACGCGGGCTGCGTGTTAGCGACGCGATCGCACACCGTGCACGTGAAGGGCAAGCGGGTGCGCGCTGTCGACGCCACGGGCGCGGGCGACGCGTTTATGGGGGCGGCGCTGGCGTGGCTGGTGCGCAACAACGTTTGCGTCGACACGCTCGACGCGTTGTCGGTCGACGCATTGCATGCGCTTGGGACGTTCGCGTGTCGCGCAGGAGGTGCGGCCGTCGGCGCAGTGGGCGCGACCAGCGCGATGGTGCGCGGCGTGCCGTGAGCCCGTCGTGTGGCGCTGTTGAGCATCCACCCAATGCCGGACACGGCGCACCACTGCGCAGTCGTCAGCGCGACGTCATTGTGCGGCTGAGATGGTGTTGGTAGCTCGCGCGTATGATCAGGTCACCAGGCGTGCGCGCCTCCGCAGTGGCCGCAGCGTTTTTGGCGCAGGGGTGCCTAAGCGAAGCGGTGCCCAAAACCGTGCTGTTGGCGGCTCCGCCCGCCGGGGCGGGATTTCAGGTGAGCATCCAAGCTCACGCGCCCGCTCGCAGCGAGATCTGGCGGTGCGAAGTGTTTTACGGCGTCGACGTTGGTGACGATCGCTTGGTCGCCAACGTCAACCGCGTCGTGACGCAGCAAAGCCCCAACGTGCACCACGCGGACCTGATGACGTTTTTTTACACCGGCTTGACGCTGAAGGCGGGTCAATACGACTGCACCGCGCTGTACGCCGAAAACCCAGAGTTGATGGAGCAGGGCCTGTTCATCTTTGGCAGCCAGGAGGAGCACACCGAAGTGACGTTGCCGCCCGGCACCGTCGCGCAAGTGCCGACGTCGATCGGCTATATGTACGAGGTGCACTACGTCAACACCACTGACAATGACGTCGAGGTCGAGTCATATCTCAACGGCTACGTCATCGCCGACAGCGCCGTGACAAACACCATCTACGGCGGCGTCAACCGCGATCGGGAGTTGAACATTCCTCCCGGCACGCACAGCGAGTGGACTCGCTGCGTGTTTAGCGCAGCGGTGGACGTGCTGTTCATCTCCTCGCACACGCACCAACTCGGCGCATCCGTCGACATCAAACGTTTTGATGGCACCGACACGCTGGAGACGCTGTACCAAAACGACGATTGGCACCGGCCACTGATCGCTGAGCAAAAGCCGCCGCTGCATTTTGAGGCGGGCGAGGGCGTCGAGTACGCGTGCCACTTCAACAACATCACCGACAGCGATGTGCATTGGGGCCTGACGGCGGCGGATGAGATGTGCCAAATCGGCTATGCGTTCACCCCCGGCGATCGCTCGATTCAATGTACAACCGTCGAGACCTCCGACGGCGTGCTGCCATAGCCACGA
>JAYTVG010001000.1:0-3166 GCA_043744135.1 Deltaproteobacteria bacterium
AAGGGCCTGATGATGTACGGCCAGATGACCGCGGGGTCGTGGATCTACATCGGCACGCAGGGAATTTTACAGGGCACCTACGAGACCTTCGCGCAAGCCGCCCGCAGCCATTTTAACACCGACGGCTCGCTCGCCGGGAAGATCGTGTTGACCGCGGGCTGCGGTGGCATGGGAGGCGCACAGCCGCTCGCGGTGACAATGTGCGGTGGCGTTTGCTTGATCGTCGACGTTGACGAGACGCGGCTGCGTCGCCGGATCGACACGCGCTACCTCGACGTGCTCGCAGCTAGCCTCGATGACGCCGTCAAGCAATGCGAGCAAGCACGTCGCGACAACAAGGCGCTGTCGGTCGGTGTCGTTGGCAACGCCGCTGACGTGTTCCCGCGGCTGCGCGCGATAGGCTTTCGCCCCGACCTCGTCACCGACCAAACCAGCGCGCACGATCCGTTGTACGGATATCTGCCGACGGAACTCGCGCTCGCTGCCGCACCCCGCGCGCGCAGCGACGACCCCAAGGGCACGCTCGCCCGCGCCCGCGCCAGCATGGTCAAGCAAGTGAACGCAATGTTGGCGTGGATGGACGAGGGCGTGGCGGTGTTTGACTACGGCAACAACTTGCGCGCGGAAGCCAAACACGGCGGGTGCGCACGCGCGTTTGCGTACCCGGGCTTTGTGCCGGCGTACATCCGACCGTTGTTTTGCGAGGGCATGGGGCCGTTTAGGTGGGTGGCGTTGTCGGGCGATGCCGACGACATTCGCGTCACCGATGACGTCGTGCGTGAACTGTTCCCAGACAAAAAAAGCCTGCACCGTTGGCTGGATTTGGCGCGGGACAGAGTTGCGTTTCAGGGTCTGCCTGCGCGCATCTGCTGGCTTGGGTACGGCGAACGCCATCGCGTGGGCTTGGCGTTTAATGAGCTGGTGGCGAGCGGTCGCGTCAAAGCACCGATCGTCATCGGTCGCGACCACCTCGACTGCGGCAGCGTGGCGTCGCCCAACCGAGAAACTGAAGCGATGAAGGACGGCTCTGATGCGGTGGCGGATTGGCCGATCTTAAACGCGCTGGTCAATGCGGTGAACGGCGCATCGTGGGTGAGTTTTCACCAAGGTGGCGGCGTCGGCATGGGATACTCGATGCACGCAGGTCAAGTCATCGTGGCCGACGGCACCCCCGAAGCGGCGCGTCGACTGCAGCGGGTGCTGATGAGCGACCCCGCGATGGGGGTGTTGCGCCATGTCGACGCGGGCTACGACGAAGCACACGCAGCTGCTCACGAGCGCGGCGTCAAAATCCCCGGCGTGACGACGTTAACGTGACGCTATGGGCTTCGCTCGTCATCGACAACATCGGCGCGCTCGTGACCATGGATCACGCAAGCGGGCTCGGCGTGGTTGATGACGCGGTGATCGTGTTAGACGCCGACCGCATTGCGTGGTTGGGCGCACGGGCAGAGTTGCCGCAACCGATCGCTGGGGTCCCGCGCATTGACGCCGGCGGTCGGTGTGTGTTTCCTGGCTTGATCGACTGCCACACGCACGCGATGTTTGTCGGGACGCGTGCCGATGAATTTGCGCGGCGTGCGCGCGGTGAGAGTTACCAAGACATCATGGCAGCGGGCGGCGGTATTCGCTCGACGATGCGCGCGGTGCGTAGCGCACCTCAAGACGATTTGTTCGCACACACCTCGGCACAGCTCGACCGCATGCTCGCGCGCGGCGTGACCACGGTCGAGGTCAAAAGCGGTTACGGTCTTGACGTCAAAAACGAGCTCAAGATGTTGCGCGCAATGCGCGAGCTGTCACGGCGACACGTGGTTGAGGTGGTGCCGACGTTGTTGGCTGCGCACGCGGTCCCGCCTGAGTTTGACGTTGACGGTGGTGCCGATCGCTATGTCGACGTCATGGTCAGTGAGTTGTTGCCTGAGGTGGTTAAAGATGGGCTCGCCACCACGTGCGATGTGTTCGTCGAGCAGGGCGCGTTTAGTGTGGCGCAAGCGCGTCGCATGCTGAGCGCCGCACAAGCACACGGGCTTGGGGTGCGCGTGCACGCGGAGCAGATGTCGCACAGCGGCGGCGCACAGCTGGCGGCCGAGCTGGGTGCGCATAGCGCGGGCCACCTCGAGCACGTCACGCGTGTCGACGCCGACGCGCTCGCCGCTGCAGGTGTCGTGTGCGAGGTGTTGTCGACGGCGCAGGTGTTCATGCGCGGGCAGCGCGCCATCCCCGGCCGCATGCTCGCGGATGCGGGCTGCACGATCGCGGTCGCTACCGACTTCAACCCGGGTACCGCGATGTGCTCCGACTTATTGTTGGCGGCAGGACTCGCGATCACGCAGTGTGGATTGACGGCGGAGCAAGCGCTGCGCGGCATCACCGTGAATGCCGCCGCGGCGCTGCGGCTGCCGGATCGCGGCGTGCTTGCAGTTGGCAAGCGCGCCGACATCGCGATCATGGACGTGACGTCGCCCTACGAACTGCTTTATCGCTGGTCCGACGTGCGAGCGCACGCCGTCGTCATCGCAGGCAAACAGGTGCGTGGCTCGCCGTCAGCTCAGTGATGCAGACGTGAGCAAGTGCGCAAACTCCGCGTCGTGTGCGCCGAGCTGAGGTGCCGGCAAGCTCGACGCGCACGCACCGACCATCGCCGGTGCAGGCACGGGCAGCGTCAACGGCCGCCCAGCAACGTCGACGGTGACGTGCGAAAACGTCGGGTCTGCCACCACCGCGCTGGCGGGGCGCACGACCTCGACGCACAAGTCGCGGTGCGCAAAAAATTCCGACCACGCGTCGGTGCTGCGCGCGCTAAACGTGGCGCGGAGCAGCGCGCGGACCTCGTCACCGTCGACGCCACGTTGAAAACCGCGGTCTTTGAGCGCAGGTAGCTGCAGCGCATCGCACAACCCGAACCAAAACTTTGGCTCCAAAGCGCCGACGCTGATGAAGCCGTCCGCAGTGGCGTAGACGTCGTAACTGGGGACGCCGCCGCACAACAAATGCGCGCCGCCCTCGACATCGTCGCCAGCGGCGATGCACGCGAGCGTCGTGGTGGCGAGGTTGTAGGCCTGATGCGCCATCGACACATCGATGAGCGCCCCCGTGCCCGTGCGCGCGCGGCCGACGAGCGCCGCGCAGATCTCAAGAGCTGCGGGCAGCGCACCGGCGGCGA
>JAYTVG010001001.1:0-3157 GCA_043744135.1 Deltaproteobacteria bacterium
CTGCCATCGGGGAAATCATACAGCTGTTGAACGCTGCCCTTACCGAAGGTTTGCTCGCCGACAATCACGCCGCGGCCACGGTTTTTGATGGCACCTGCCACGATCTCAGAGGCCGACGCCGAGCCGCCGTTGACCAAGACGATGAGCGGTAAGTCGATGCGGGCCTTGCGCGCCTCTGCGCGGATCTCGCGCCGCTCGCCACCTTGACCACCGCCTTGCGTCACCACCAACACACCATCTTTTAAAAACAGATTCGCCAACTCCACGGATTGATCGAGCAGGCCGCCGGGATTGTTGCGCAAATCTAAGATCAAGCCGCCGAGCTTGCCGTGCGCTTCGGTTTCCATCGCCGTCACGGCCTCAAGCACGTCGTCAGCGGTGTGGCCTTGGAACTGCTTGACCTTCACGTAACCAAGCGACTGCGATTGGGTCACGGCGTCTTTGGCGTCCTTTGATTTCGGGTCGGCCTTTTTCGCGCCCAGCAGTTGGTGCGTCACCGAGTCGACTTTGATGACGGTGCGGACGATTTCGAAGCGCTGTGGCTCCACCCACCCTTTGCGCTCGATCCACACCACCACCGACGTGCCTGGCTTGCCGCGCAGCCGTTCGACCGCCTCATCAAGACCCATGTTGACCGTCGACTCCTCGCCGATCTTCACGATCTTGTCTTGCGCCTTCACACCTGCACGATCCGCCGGCGTGCCGTCGATCGGGGAGATGACCGTCAAGCCACCGTCGCGAATGGAGATGACGATGCCCAAGCCGCCAAACTCGCCCTTGGTGTTGAGCTTCATCTCTTGGCTGAACTTCGGTTCAAGCAATACGGAGTGCGGGTCGAGCTTGGACAGCATGCCGTTGGTGGCGGCGTATTCGACGTCGCGGCGGTCGACGTCTTTGGAAATGCGCGGCTCGATGAAGCGAAATACGTCGCGCAATTTGAAGCTCAGCTCCCAAAGCGAGCCGACGTCGTCGAGAGAAAAGTCGCGGCGCTCGTTGCCGACGACGACAGCGAATTCTTCGCTGGTGCCTTCTTTGCGCGGCTCCTCCACGAGCACTTCGGGGACACTTTTTTCGACGGCGTCGAGTGCTGCGAGCAGCATCTCGCGCGGGTTGATGCGCTGCGGGTCGACGTATTGTTCTTTCACCAACAGCACGACGCGATTGAGCACGCGCAGGTCCGACAGCGCGTACCCTGACGACGGTGCGGCCGCGTGCGACGACACGGCGCACAGGGCGAGCGCCAACACCAACGACGCGCGCGACCGCAGCGCATGGATGGGGGCGGGTGAGCGAAACAGCTGGGTCGTCTTCAAGACGCCTCCTGGGCAGCTTGGGGGCAACGCCAAGCGCAAAATATACTGAAGTGAACTTACGGCTCCCGCCCCCCAGCGGCAACTTGCACGACGCAGGCGGTCGCGCGCGATCGCGACAACGAGGCCGTTACGATCAAGTGGTGCTGCGCGGCGGCGTAGCGGCGTCGTCCCCGGCGGGCGGCTCGGCTGCTGGCGTCGCGGTCGGCGCTGCGAGGTCGTTGTCGCTTTGGTACTGGCGCGCCTCAGCCTCGATCTGCGCGAGCGACACTTCTTGCGTCAGCGCGGGAGGCCGAAACGACAACGCGTCGTCTCCCGGGGTCTCGCCAGCGATTTGGTTGACGCTCACTTCTTGCGTGGAGTCGGGCGCCGAAAACGCCAACTGCGCTTGGGCCGCGGCCGTCTCCGCCTCGATTTGGGCGATTGACACCTCCTGCGTCAGCGCGGGCGGACGCAGCGAGACAGGTCCGCTCAATTCAGGCAGCGGCGGCGCACCCGGCGCGTGCACTTCGGGGAGATCCGACAGGTTCATGACCCCGGTGGCACCGAGGCCCGGCAGCCGCGGCTCATGGGTGTACACGCCCTCGCTAAAGGCAGGCTTTGGATTGCGTCCGCGGGTCAGCGCTGCGTCGCGCGCATCGTGCAGCCATTTTTTCCAGCCCACGCGCGCAGCGTCGAGCGCGTCACGCCCGGCCGGCGCCGGCAGCAGCTCCTGGCTGCCGCCACACAAGGCCTCAAGTGCCGCGGCGCGGTCGAGATCCGGGGCGTGGCGCTCAGCGAGGCGGTTCGCCAAAAACACAAAGCGCGTGACGGCGCCCTGGATCTTTTCCAGCAGCTGCGGACCGTCGAAATACGGCGCGCGTGCGGCGGCGTCGCTGAGGCCAAGCGCGGCGGGCAGGCCAGCGCTCTTGCTCATGTCGCTGACGTCAGCGACCTCGGCGGCGCTGATCTTCATCCAACGCACGAGCGCTGCTTCACCTGGCGAGCCGGCGTATACGCGGGCAATGGCACGGTCGAGGTGGCGGACCGCCGCCTTGACCAAGTCCGCTTCACCAAGCTCCACGCCGGGGCGCCACTCGCGCTGCAAATCCGCCGGGTTGGCGATGGCGACTTGCAGCCACAGCCGCGCTTGAGCGCGCTCGACGTGGAGCCGTTCACCGGGCGCGAGGTTCGCGTTCGCGGCGCTGAGCGCGTCGTCAAGGACGTCGGCGGACAACACGCCTAACGCCAGGGCGAAGCGCATCATCGAGCCGCCGGCGTCGTCACCCTTCATCAACAAGCTCGCGATCAGTTCCGCGCGCGGCTGGCCGATCGCTGGGCTCAACAGCTTGCGCCACTTGGCGCTTTCGCCACCGCGCGACAGCAAGCGCCGAAAAAATCCCATCGCTTTGCGGTCGTTGGCGGGCAAGTGGGCGAGGATGGCGCCGAGCACCACCAGCGGCGCACGACGCGTGAGCGCTTCCCCGACGAAAGGATGCAGGCCCTCGGCGGTGCGCAACCGACGGGCAAACGGCAAATGCAGGAAAAGATCCGCCATGGGTCCGAAATCAATCTAGACCTTCTTGCCCGGCGCACCAAGCTTTCCCCAGCCCGAGTTGCAAGAAAGCTTGAATCGCCCGCCATCCCCCGGATGACCGATGGAATTTTTTTGCGCTCGGGATTCGGTCGCAGGCGCAAGCACACGCTTGCCGCCAGCCGCGACTATGCCTAGCGTGCGCAGCTATGAAAATCTCGCTCGCCTTTGATGCCCCGCAAGCTCGGACCACTGACATCATCGTGTACGCCGCGCTGGCTCAGTCGAGCGGCATCGTCGACACCCGCGGCAAAAAAGCGAGCGCGAAGGCCAG
>JAYTVG010001002.1:0-3154 GCA_043744135.1 Deltaproteobacteria bacterium
AAAAAAAACAGCGGGCGGCTCCAGGCCGCCCGCTGTCTCATCAGCCGTTCACGTTATTGGTCGCCCGGGCACGACGAGGGCTCGGTTTGAAGACACGCAACGGTGTCGTCATCTTCTGCGTCGCCAATGCCGTCGCCGTCGGTGTCGGGGTTTCGCGGGTCAGTGCCAAGGTACAGTTCGTCGCTGTCTGAGATACCGTCGTTGTCCGAATCGACAAGCGCGCCGGCGCCGGTGTCGGGGTCTTCGCTGTCGATGATGCCGTCGCCGTCGGTGTCAGGGTTGGTCGGGTCAGTGCCAAGGTAGAGTTCATCGCTGTCCGAGATGCCGTCGCCGTCGGAATCGATCCATTCTTGCTCGCCGCCGTAGCTGTCTTCGTCTTCGGAGTCGATGATGCCGTCGCCGTCGGTGTCAGGGTTGGTCGGGTCGGTGCCGAGCACCATTTCATCATCGTCACTCAGACCATCGCCGTCAGAGTCGATCCGCTCTTGCTCGCCGCCGTAGCTGTCTTCGTCTTCGGAGTCGACGACACCGTCGAAATCGCTGTCGGGATTGAGCGGATCGGTGCCGAGCATTTCCTCGTCAGCGTCAGTGAGCCCGTCACCGTCGCTGTCGACGACATCACCTTCACCCTCACCTTGACCGTCGCCTTCGCCAAAGCTGTCTTCGTCGGCTGAGTCGATGATGCCGTCGCCGTCCGTGTCGGGATTTTGTGGGTCGGTGCCGAGCGCTTGCTCATCTGCATCGCTGAGCCCGTCTGCGTCGCTGTCGCCGGCGGCCGCTGCATCTGAGGGGTCTTGGACTTGACGGACGTTAAGGTTGATGTCGCAGCTGCCGTCAGCGGCCATCATCGGCAGAGTAAACACGAGTGCAGACACCGAAAGACGGATTCGTTTCATTGACAACTCCAGTTGTGGCGCGGGCGGGTGCGGGAGCGGCAAGCTTCAGCAGCCTCGTTGCTTTCTGGAATAACCACGCGCGGCACTCGCGATTTTTTCCTCGGCGCAAGATCCGCCGTGACGCAGATCAACCCGTCGGTGTGTCATCGACGGCGTCACCGATGCCGTCGCCGTCGGTGTCGGGGTCGTTTGGGTCTGTGCCAAGCACGATTTCGTCGCCGTCGGACAAGCCGTCGCTGTCGCTGTCGGGGTCGGTTGGGTCTGTCAGGAAGGTGAACTCACCGCCGTCGGTCAAGCCGTCGCCATCGGTATCCGTGGTGCGTGGGTCGCTGCCGAATTCGACCTCGGCTCCATCGCTAAGGCCGTCGGCGTCAGTGTCGACAACCAAGCAGTCGGTGCCGTACACGAGCAGCTCGAGCCCATCGTCGAGTGCGTCCCCGTCGGCGTCGAACACGGCCGCGTCACAGGCAGCAGCGTCGTCGGCGTCATCTAAGCCGTCGCCGTCGCTGTCGGCCTGCGTCGGGTTCGTGCCGATCTCGAATTCTTGCAGGTCCGTCAAGCCGTCGGCGTCGGTGTCGACGATCCTCGGGTCGCTGCCAAACGCGAGTTCGTCACCATCGCTCACGCCGTCGCCATCAGTATCGGCGCGTGTCGGATCGCTGCCAAACGCGAGTTCCGCGCCATCTTTCAGTGTGTCGGCGTCGCTATCGGGGTTTTTGGGGTCGCTACCCGCCGCTAGTTCTTGGGCGCGCGTCGCGCCATCGCGGTCGACGTCACTTTTGGGATCAAGGTCGGTGTGGGTGCGAATGGTCTGCACGTCGCACGCAGCGAGCGCAACCGCAGCCAGCAGCGGCCGCACAGCATATTGAGGCACGCGCTGGGCCCCGCGACGGCTCAGCCGAGAGTCGGTCACGGACAAACCACCCGCGCGCGCAAGGCTTCGAGATCGTCCACCGCGCTCGGATACCGCCGTGCGTGGCGGGCGATGGCGGCGCACGCCTCCGTGGTGCGCTGCAGCCGCACCAGCGCGCGCGCTTGTTCAAACGCGACCACCTCTGCGGTGCGCGCATCGAGTGTGCGGGTGCCCAGCTCCGTCGCCAGTGTGAACAGTTCTTGCCACGCACCGCGCACGCGCAGCGCCTTGAGCTCAGCAAGCGCCGAGTCCTGCTCGGCTTCGACTTGCGAGGCCGCGCGCACGGCGTCAGTGGCGTCGCGGCGTTTTTCGCGGGGCGGCGACGTGGGCAGCAGCTCGATCACGCGCGGATTCATGCCGGCAGCGGGCGGCACGGGGGCGATGGCGGGCCCCTGCACCAGCGTCGACGGCGACAGCGCGCGGTCGACGGTCGCGGGCGGTCCAGCTTGCGGCGCCACCGCCACGTCAGCCACGTCAGCCACGTCAGTCGGCGGCGCCGGCGCACCGTCGTGGTTGGCATGGACCGTCGTTGGTCCTGCGTCCGTCAACGCCAGGGCAACCTCGTGCGCCCTGCCCTCACCGGCGCCCGTGCCAAAGCCGACCTGCCACACGACGAGCGCCAGCGCACAGGCCGCCGCCAGCCCCGCCAGGCGCCAGGCGCGCGGGCGCGCAGGGTCGACGTGTGACGCGAGCGCTCGATGGAGCACCGCGGAGCTCGGCGTCAGCGAAGCCCAAGCAGCGTCGGTGTCGCGCAACTGTGTTTTAAGCGAGGCGCCGCTCGCGGTTAGCGGGGTGTCGACGTCAACCAACAGGCACCTCCGCATCACCGTCATGCTGCAGTGCGCTTGCAAGCTCACGCGCTGTGTCGGCGGTGGGCGCGCGATAACCAGCTTTTGCCAACAGCTCCTGCGCGCGCTGCGCGAGTTTGCAGGCGTACGACGTCGAGCACCCGAGTGCCGCGGCGATCTCTTTGAGCGGTGCTTCGTCAAGGTGAAGCATCGAAAACGCCATCCGCTCACGCGGGGGCAGCGCAGCCAACGCCGCCACCGCTTCGGTTTGCGCGCCCGACAGCCGCGCCATCACGTCCGCGCTCGGCGTACGCGCCACCGTGTCCGCGACAAACAGCTGCACGAGCGGCTGCTTGCGAAAGGCTTCCCGCCGCAAACGCGTCAGGCTGCCGTTCATGGCCACCCTATACAGCCACGCGCCGAGATCGGTTTGATCCTGTAGGCGGTCGTAGTGTTTCAGCAGCTTTTCAAACACGTCTTGCACCACATCCTCAGCGAACGATCGTCGGCCACCGCCCACGCGCAAGGCAATGCGAAACAGCCGATCGGCATGCAGC
>JAYTVG010001003.1:0-3153 GCA_043744135.1 Deltaproteobacteria bacterium
GCCATTCGCAAGCACCTTGATCGACCGCCTCAACACCGACGTGAACTCTGAGCTCAACGCGCGCTTTGTGGTCGAGCGTGAGCGCAGCAGCCAACAGTCAAAAGCGCTCAATATCGAGCTCGACTTGAGCACGCCGCAAGGGAAAGCAGCTTACGAAGCGTTCATGCGCGGTGACGCTGCGCCTGCGCTGCAACTGCTCCCGCCGCCCGTTAAAGCAGGTGACGTTGTCGCCGCGCCCGCAAAACCCAGTGACACTGTTGAACCGTTGACCAACGCCACTGACGTCGTCGGTCCAGGCACAAAAGTCGCCGAAGTAAGCGGCGGGGGGCCCGCTGCAAAGCTCGAGTCGCCTGCCGCGCTCGCGCCCGTCAAGGTGGTGTCGCGCCGCGAGGTCACACGCACGGAGCAGCGCAATAAAGTTGAGCTCGCGATCGGCGGCGACGCGATCTTTTTGCGAGATGCGCTGCGCAGCGAGTCGACGGTGGTTGAGTCCAGTGGCGACGGTTCCACCACGACGACGAACATGTCGAGCTTCATGAAGCGCCGCAAAGGGCTCACGAGCAGCGGCGAACTCAACGTCGAGGCCGTGCGCGTGCGCACCAGCGAGGACGCGTTTGGGCGCAGCTTTTTTCACGTGAGCTTCACGGGACGCGACACTTGGACCAGCAAGCGCAACGTCGCTGAGCTGCTCCAGCTCGGCGACAGTCTCGGCGCGGTACCCGTGCGCGAGATCAAAGTTGAAGCGGACGAACAGCGCGGCGCGTTTCGCAAGATTTTCGGCGCGGCCGCGCGCCACGGCACCACGCAAACCGATCTGCAACTATTCGTCACCCAAAAAGGCATCGACCAGCTGCGCACCCACACCGGCGACGACGGCGCGCAAGCGTATGCAGCGTTCCTCACGCGCGTCGACGGCAAGGCTCCACCCTGGACGGGCCCGACCGCTGACGACGCGAAGCAAGACATCTACCTGTACGAACAAGCGCGCAACAGCGACTCCGGCCAGGCGGAACAGTTGCGATCCGCGTATTGGCGTAAGTTTCGCGCCAACGTCGCCGACGACGCTGGGACTTTGGCGACGTCGCGCGCCATCGCTGGCGCGGTCGACACCATGCGCAACAGTGACGACCCGGTGGTATGGAACGCCGCATTTGCCAAACTCGGCGAGCAGCTGGACCTCGATATGACGGGAGCGGTCGCCGCCCTCAACGCGCTCGTTGGGCAACAGGAGTTGTTGGTGCACCGCTTTAGCGTCAAGGGGCGCTCGGTGGACGTCGAGATGAAAGACGAGGGCTTGTTGCAATCCCCGGTGAACGTCGACAGCGGCAGCGATTTTTAGCTTCGAGCTGAACCGTGTTTTGAAGTTTCATCGTTGTCTCGCAAGGTCTGCGGTTCATTGACCTCGCTGCGCTTGCGAGAGCAACGTCGTTCACCACCGTCGAAATCCGCTGTTAGGTGATTTCAACGAGCGCGTGCGCACGCTAATGAGCAGCGTGCACCACCTCCTCGTCGCATTGCTCGCGCTCACTGACGTCACAGCACCCGATCCGTCGGTTGATTTTCGCGCGACCGCGCTGCCCAGCGACGTGCTGATAGCGACGCCGACGCAAGCGCTCGGGCTCAAACAGATCTATGCCGTGAGCGGCGGTAAGCTTTGGGAGAAGGGCTCAAACACCGGGGCATCGTGGCATCTGTTTGAAACCACCGGTGTGCCTCCGGGCGCTGCCACACCGGTGCGTTACGTGTTTGCGGATGAGGACGCGCAACTGATGGTGGTGACGCGCGACGGTTTGATGCACCACCACGAAAATGGCGCCTGGGACAGCCTGTGGGGACTACCAGGATTGCCGTTTGGGCGGCGCGGCTTGTCGTTGCCGATCGACCTCGACGCCGTGCGCCCAGCGCAGGTGGCGTACAGCATGCGCCACAAAAACGTCGGCTACTACGAAGACCCACGTGGACAACAATTCAACTGGGGCCTCATCGGCACGACCTCGCTCGTCGTGTTGACGCAAAACGGTGACCGTCTGTTGTTCGCCGACCCGTGGATTCCCCCTGATTTTTCCCGCGAGGTGTGCGGCCCAAAGCGTGGAAGCGTCAGACTGGCAGGCGTGTCGCAAAGCGCCTCCACGCTGTTTGTCATCGCCACCGATGGGCGCATGTTTAGTCGTTTTGACGACTACGACATCAACGGGGGCACGCCGTTTTATCTCTACGCGTATACGCGCGCGCCACCCGTTGACGCGTTGCCAGGCAGCGATCCTGGATCCGAAATCCAAACCCGCGCGCTTCAAGGTGAAGATTGGCGCGAGCAACCCGCGATTGAGCTCAACGGTAGCGCACGCCTGTCGCGCAACATCGCCATCGTTCAAAACGGCAAAGGCAACGCCGCGCGGGTGTTGCGCGTCGCGGGTGACAACGCGCAGGGTACGCGCGGTGTGTACAGCAAACAGCTCAACGACGCGCAGTGGCAGTTCACTGCCCACGACGTCACTGTCGACACATCCGCCTGGCTCGTCCCGGGTACCGACGCGGGGCAAGCCTCGCGCGCGATCGCGTACGGCGGGTGGTTGCGTGGCAAGGTCGCTGGTGGGCGGCAGCACAGCATCTACGCGCGCACCGACGACTTTTGGTTTCACTGCTCCCCGAGCCATCTCACGCTCGCGTTTGACGGCGAAGACGTCGAGCTTGAGGTGCACACCGTTGATGCGTGGACGCTGTTTGCTGAGACCAACCCAACGCAGGACGAAAATTCGACGCGCCGTTTTAAAGCCACGCTCTTTTTGTCGCAGCAGCAGGAAAAGGCACTGACGCCGCGAATGCGCGCGCGGCTCGACGAGGTTTTTCACGGCAGGATCGGGCAGCCCTTCGCGTTTGTCGTCGTCGCCAACCAGCATGAACTCACGCTCACACCGACAAGTTACCCGTGGAACAGCGCGCGTTCGCGATGGCAAATCGTCATGCGTAGCGAGCCGCTGATGCGCGCGCACGAACACATCGATTTGCACCCCTACCTGGCGATGGCCGCGCACGACGTCGACATCAGCGCCGCGGGCAACGAGACGCGCTGCAGGCTCGACACCGCGTTACGCGCACGTGCGACCGCAGCACTTGACCACGTCACCGAAGCGAACAACGAGAGTAAGCGACGCC
>JAYTVG010001004.1:0-3148 GCA_043744135.1 Deltaproteobacteria bacterium
CCGAGGATTTGCCCTAGTGCGCTACCGTCCGCGCATACCACCATCGAGGTGCCGGCTTTGCGCGGCGTGCTGCCGGTCGTCGACACCACGGTGCACACCGCGGCGCGATAGGGACCGCGCAAGATCGTCAGCAGCTGTTCAGGATCGATCACCAAAAAACCCTAGCGGCACGTGCGCGCGCTGTCATCGCGGCCGCGCACGGCGTGGCGTCCCGCTAGCGCTTCTTGCCTTTTGGCTTAGGCACTGGTTTCGCCGGCTTTTTTGGCTTGGGGGCGGGTTTGGCGGGCTTGCTGGGCTTGCTCGGCTTGCTGGGCGCCTTCGGTGCGGCCGGCGGCGGCGGCGGTTTCGCTACAGGCGCGGGCTTCGCGGGTGCCGTTGCCTTAGGCGGAGGCGCGACCGGCACGGCCCGCGGTGCCGCTTTGGTGGCGCCCTGCTGCGCAGCCTTTTTCGTCTGCTCCATCGCCGCCATTGCGTCGCGGATCTTGGCTGCGTCAGCCTCCGACTTCGGGATCGCGCGCGCGGTGCGACGCTCCTTGACCGTCAGTGCAGACACCGTCGGCCACGGCAGTTTGCTCTTCTTTTCGTCCTTGTCGTTTTTCCACATCAACAAGGTGATTTGGCCTTGCATCACGACATCGTGGTTTTGATTCTCGGCCCACACGTCGACTGCGACGCGCGGCTCGCCATTTTTTTCGTAGCGGTCGGCCACCGTACCCGTCGCGCGCAAGATATCGCCCGGCCACACGAGCTTTCGGAAGCGCGCGGAAGCTTGCAAAATGCGGCCGTTTTCCATCCAGCGCGACACCGCCTCACACGCAAACGCGAGCGCTATTGCACCGTGCGCGAACACGCCGCCGTAGCCAGCGCTCTTGGCGAATTCGTCGTCGAGGTGTAGGGGGCTCCAGTCCTGCGAAGCAGCGGCAAATTTAGCCACCTGCACGCGGCTGATCGCGGGCTTCGTGATGGGCGAGACCTGCTCGCCCTTGTCGATGGTGTCCCAGTAGAGCTTGGCCATTGGGTTGAGTCCTTGCGCGTCGATCGTGTCGTCGACCTAGGTAACGTTCACCAACCTTGGGCGGTGAACAAAGAAATTCATCGAGCTGAACAGTTGAATTTCACCGACGTTCGGAGGTGAACAGTGAACACATCGACGCTCGGTCGTGAACACACTGGGTCGTGAACACACTCGGTCGTGAACACACTCGGTCGTGGACACAAGTGGTGCGACGCGGGCAGGTCGGTTAGCGACGCGGCAGTCCACCACGCACCGCGAGCGTACGCTGCGCTTCGAAGCGCACATCATCGGCTTTTTTGCCGGTGCCCACCACGTCGATGACCACGAAGCCCATTGGGTTGCCGCTCGCTTGCTGTTCGTAGACGTCACGCAATGTGGTCGTGACGATGAGCTCGTCGCCGACACAGATTGGCGTAAAGCACGCGACGTGCTCTTGCGCATGCAGCACCTGTTTGGGCTTTAACTCCAAAAGGTCAATCAGCGGCTGATAGTCCCCGAGCGCTGCAGTCGCAGTCGATGGCAACATCAAGCCCGTGAGGCCCGCGTGCGCCGCGGCCTTTTCGTCCGTGGACAGCGGGTCGGTGACGTCCAAGGCGTCGACGAAACGCTGCACTAGGCCCCGCTCCACCACGATGGTCCGCTGGGTACTCGCTCCAAGAAGTGTCTTTTGCTTCATTCCCGAGCCAACGTATGGATGACTTTGTCAGGTGAGCAGCCACGCGACAGTGGGTGTCATCATCAAAACCCCAAGAAGACCAACGCCCAGCGCTCAATTCTTTGATGACGATTTGCAATCGAATCAACCTGAAGTGGATTCAATTCTATATCATTTTCAATGCGAATTTTTTGCGCGACCGTTTGCCTTTTTGATGCTCCAAGGCGGCCTTTTGCCGTCCATACGAATCCTTTGATGGCAAGGTGCATCTCCTTTGGAGGAAAAGCAAGGATCTTCTCAAAGTGCTTGGGTGTCTTTCGGCAAGTGCGTGCTAGCGTCGCCCCTTCAGGCCGTCGTGGCCTTCGGAGGAATGATGTTGCTGCGTCGTTTGTTGAACACGATCCCCCTTGTCGCCGCCGTCGCACTGACCGCTGCTTACACCACAGCATGTTGTTGCTGTTGCCCTCCGACCAGCAGCGGCACGGGCACGGGCGCCATTTTGCGTGCGACGGCACTTGAAGTTGCGCCGCCCATCATGGTGCGCGCCGACGTAGCGCAGGCGAACTGAGGCGCTCGCCCGGTGCGCGCGGGATCTCGCGGATCAGGCGAGGACCCACGCACTACGGCAGCAACAACTCCATCGGATTTCCGCGCATTTTGTGCAGCAGCACCCGCAAATCCTTGGCCGCTTCCTCGTCCCAAAACAACGCGCCGGCGCCGCCCTTTTTTGTTTCGACGGCGTGCATGAGGCGGTCGGCGCGCTTGCCAGCGTCGTTGAGCGTCGCGAGCGTCGCCAACACCTGCACACGTAACTGCTCTTGATTGTCAGCGGCCACCAGCGGCGCTGCCTCAAGCTTGCGTGCAAGTGCATTGACGGCGACGGCCGCCGCCTCCGTGGTCTTAACAAAATTCGCGATGTCGGTCCCGCGCAGCAGCACTTTCATTTGGTTCTCCACGCTCTCGGTGCGCTCAAAAACCGCCGGCATCTTGTCGACGGCGCGCCGCAACGTGGACCCGTCGCCAACGACGCTGGATAGGCCGTGGATGAGCGCTTGGGTGTCGGCTAACAACGCGCGCGCGTCGCGTTGGGTGGCGGAGCCCGTCGTGTCAGCAAAAAACGCGTCGACGCGCGACACCAACGACGTCGCAGCCCGCATGAATTCGATCGCGTCGTGCGAGTTTGGCACCAAGGCATCGGCGCGCTCAAGGAGGCCCGCGGCGCGCGGGAGGAGCAAGTCAGGCCGCGGCAACGACACGCCGTCAACGCGCGCGTCGTCGTCGAGGAGCGCACCGCCGGCGTGGGGTTCGAGATCCAAATAGTGTTCGCCTAAGACGCCAAGTGTCGTGACGTAGATGCGCGTGGTGTCTGTGACGAGTGCTGACGCGCGATCGTCAACGCGCGCGTGCACCCGCACCATCATCTCGGGCCTCTCGCCGCGGCCCGCTAACAACTCCACCGACGTGACGGTACCAACAAC
>JAYTVG010001005.1:0-3146 GCA_043744135.1 Deltaproteobacteria bacterium
ATTTGAGCCGGCGAGCGGCGAGATCGTGGATTTGTCGTTTGTCGACGTCGACGCCGACGGCATCAAGGAACTGCTGTTGCTCACGATCGCACCCGACAACGCGTGGGCGCTGCAGCTGCAGCCTGACCTCAGCCTGGCGCCGGTGGTCGCCACCTTTGCCACTCCCGGCGCCGACGCTGTCACGGTCGCCGATCTCGACGGTGATGGCGCCGACGATGTGGTGGCGCTCGGCAGCCGTGGCAACATACGCTGCTATTTTGCGGCGGACGGTTTTGTTGCTAGCGACGCTATGCCGACGTTGCGCAGCATGGGGCGCGCCGGTGTGCTTGACGTCAACGGCGACGGCTTGCTCGACATCGCGGTGGCCACGACGACGTTTGGGACGAGTGCTTGGCGGATCTACCAGCGCGCGCCGTAGCGGCGCGCCGCGCGCGGCCCTGGTGTCCTTGGTCACTTCGAGCGAGTCAGCCGGCGTGCTTGCTGCAGCGTAACTGATGCATGACCCACAACAGCACCCTCGACGACATCCACGACAGCGCCTTTGAATGGATCGATGCCGACCCCTTGGTCGACGCCTTGGACCGTGCCTTCGACGTGGTGTTCACGCAAGCGTAGGCCGCAGGTTAAGGCAGGTAGCGCGTGAGCTCCGCAGGGACCATGCCGTCGGGCGTCATGCGGCGCACCTGCTCGGCGGTGAGCGCGAACAATTCGACCTCGGCCTCAACGCACAGCTGCTCTTTGCGGTTCATCACGCGCACCGACACCACGAACAGCTCGCCGGTGTCTTTAAACACCGTGCCGTCGGTGCGAAACGCTTCACCAGCGTACAGCGGCTTTAAAAAGCGCACGCGGCTCTCTCGCGTCATCGCCACGCGCTTTTTGATGGCCGCGATGGTGGCGTGGGCGGTGTCGTCGACGATGGCCTGCGTCGGTCCCGTCGGCAGGACTTTTGCGCGGCCGCACATGCGCTCGTTGCTGTCACCGCGCGCGTACACACGGCTACCGTCGAGCTCAAACACCAACGCCAACCCAGAAGGATCGAGCGCACCAGTGAGGATGCGCCGCGCGTGCACGTATTCCGTCGAGATCGGGCGGCCCAACGCTATTGCCCCGCTGCGTCAGCCAACAGCTGGTTATAGTCGTCGACCGATTTTTCAAGCGCCGCACAATAGCTCGTGGTGGCTGTGATGACGGCGCTGCCCGCATCCTTGTTGACGTCGAGGCCATCAGCGAGATCGACGTCCGCCACGTAGTTGAGGCTGGCGCCCTTTTTAAATGCATCGACCGTGACCTTGCCCTTGACGCCGACAAAACAGTCCGCGTCCGGTCGCAGCGTGTGGTTTTTTTCCGCCGGGTAGTCGTTGATCCGGCACACCGTGACTGACGCCTCGCCCTGTGCGACGTCGAAGGTTTTTCTATCGAGCGCGCTGGCGCGAGCGACGCCGATAGACAAGCTCAGCGTCCAATAGTCAGACGGCAGGTTGTCGACGTCGTATTGCACCTGGCCGTCGGCGAGCGCTTCATTGGCCTTGTTCAAGTCGGCGGCGCCGCTCGCGCGCTTGAGGTCTTTTTGGTAGGCCTCGGTCAAGCTGTTGAGGTTGTCTTGGCGTTTTGCGGCGGCGTCACAACCGTTGACCATGCTCAGCTGCGCTGCGTTGACACCAAAGACGCCGTCTTGCTCGTCGAGCTGGATAAAAAACCCCGACAGCAGCGTCGGCACGCTTTCGTCATCCACTTTGCCCTCGACACCACCGACACAACCGCCGGCAACGCACAGACTCGCACCAGCGGCAAGCACGATGCTGGCACGGTTCATATGCCACCGAGCGTGTTCACTTGATCGTCGTATTCTTTGGAGCCGTCCGCGCAGTAGCCCGCGTTGCCGCCAAACGAAAGGTCGTGGCCGTCGCCGTTGCCATCGGTCTCGTCGACCTCGATCAAGTTGTCGCCATCGGTCGAAACGCTGAGCGTTCCTTCACTTTGGTACTGCACGCGCAGCACGCCTTCGTTGGCGCTGTAGCAGTCCTCGTCGGTGTCCAGTGAGCCGTTTGTCGACTTGGGGTAGCCGGTGATGTGGCAGATGGTCAGCCCGCCGATGAGATCGCTGTCTTGGTCGTTGAAGTCGATGTCCTGCTGCTTTTTTAGATCGTCGATATCTTGCGCGTTGAGCACCACACTCGCCGTCCAATAGTCCTCGGCCAAGTTGTCCTTCGCGTAGGCCTCGACGTCGTCAGCGTACTCTTCGCTGTTGTCGGCGTTGTTGTAGATCTTCAACAGCGCCGTGCCATCGCGGCAGGCATCGCCGGAGCTGCTCCACGTCGCTGCGATGACGTCGCGGTTGAGGAAGTTGCTGTTCGCTTCAAACGCCGCTGACGTGGTGAAGCGGGGCACGCTATCGCTGTCGACCTCGCCCGACACGCCGCCTGCGCAACCGCTGACCCACGCTGTGCCAGCGACCACCGTGATGAACGCTCTACGCAATGACATGCAAGCTCCTATGGTAGGCGCCGGTCATGAAGCACCTTGTAGCCCTCGTCAACGCGGTCAGGGCATCACGCCCACCCCACGTGCAGCAGCGCGCGCTTACGCGACCGCGCGCACGGTGGCGGCGACTGCGGCGAGCGCTTGAGCGACGTCGTCATCACCGACATCCAGATGCAGACATGCACGCACGCGCGACGGCCCCGCAGGTGCCATGCGCACGCCGCGCGTCAACAACGCATCGGTGAACGCGGCGGCGCTGCCGGAGCGCACCGAGAAATACACCAGGTTGGTTTGCACGTCCTCGACGCTGAGCGAGGCATGCGCGCTCAGCCCGTCAGCGAGCATGCGGGCGCGTCGGTGGTCGTGGGTGATGAGCGGCAGGTTGTGGTCTAAGGCGTAGTCCATGGCGGCAGCGATGATGCCCGCTTGGCGCAAACAGCCACCGAGCGCTTGTTTGAGTCGACGCGCGCGCGGCCACAGCGCTGCCGGCAACGCCAACACCGCGCCGAAGGGACAGCCCAGGCCCTTGGAGAAGCACATCTGCACGGTGGTGCTGCCGCGGACCAACTCCGCAAACGGTACGCCGCTTTTGACGTGAGCATTGACCAAGCGCGCGCCATCGACGTGAAGTGCCATGTCGTGGTGGGCGCAATAGCGCGCGA
>JAYTVG010001006.1:0-10677 GCA_043744135.1 Deltaproteobacteria bacterium
GCGGCGGATTTGCTGGCGGCGCTCGACGCTGCGGCGGGCAAAGACATCGCGACGCCGTTTTGCACCTTCCTCGATCAACCGGGCGTGCCCTTCGTTGAAGCCAACTGTAGCGCCGGCACATTGAGCTTGAAGCAATCGCGCTTTTTGCCCGTCGGCTCGACCGGTGACCGCAACAAAACCTGGCAGATTCCCGTGTGTGCCGGCGACAAGTGCACGCTGTTGACCTCGACAACGGCCACGTTGGCGGTAGGCACCTGCCCCGTGCACCCAAACAGCGATGGGCGGGGGTACTACCGCTGGGCGTTGCCCGCAGCACAGATGCGCGCGCTGCCCACCACGATGACGGCGGGTGAGCGCATCTCGTTTGCAAACGCGGTGCGCGCGGCGTTTTCCGCGGCGGCGTTGCCGTTTGCCGCCGTCCTTGAGGCTGCCGCACCACTCGCGCGCGACGCCGAGCCCAGCGTCGCACGCGCACCATTGTCGTTGCTGTCGTTCGCGCTGGACTACCTGGTGCTGCCCGGCGCGCGTGCGCGCGTGCAAGCGAACATTGTCGAGCTGTATCGCCCCGTCCTGGACAAAGTCGGCCTTGAGCCCAAAGACGGCGAAGACGCGCGCGTGCGTGAACTGCGCACCCTCGCGCTGTCCGCCATCGTCGACGATGCCGAAGACCCCACCACGCGCGCGCTGCTCGCCAAACGCGGCCGCGCGGTGTTGGGGCTCGACAGCGATCACAAGCTACACCTGGACTTGGTGCAGGCCGACTTGCGGCGCGCGGCGATATCAGCTGCGGTGCTCGATGGTGGCCCAAGCGCGTGGGACGCGACCAACCTGCTGTTGTCGTCGACCAACGACAGCGTGGCGCGGGGCTATTTGCTCAATGCGCTCAGCCGCGTTCGTTCGCCAGCGCTGCTCGGCAAGGCGCTGGCGCTCAGCCTCGACCAGCGCTTGAAGGTCAACGAGGTGTTGATCCCCCTGTACAACCAAGCGGGCGACGCGCTCACCCGCGATGGCGCGTGGGCCTGGTTTGCTGCGCACTACGACACCGTGATCGCGCGCCTCCCTGAAGACTACGTCGGCGATCGCGTGGTGGGCTTGTTCGACGGCTTTTGTAGCGAGGACAAGGCGCAAACGATCGCGACGTTTTACGCGCAGAAGGTCGCGAAAAATGCCGGCATGCAGCGCGGGCTCGCCATAGCGCTTGAAAACATTCGCTTGTGCAGCGCAAAAAGCGCCGCGCACCAAGACAGCGCGCGCAAACTGTTCGCGCTGTGAACGCAGTGGTGTATGCCAAATCGATGCGCTCACTGACTCCCACCGCCGTTTTTTGTTGCGCGCTGTCGCTGAGTGGATGCGCAGCACTTCCTGCCGGCAGCACCGGAGCCAGCGCCGATGCGCTCGCGCATGCGATTGAAGCCAACGTCGACAAAGCTGCCTGGGACGCGACCGGTGCGGTGCGCTTTGGCTTTCGCGGTGCGCACGACTACGTCTGGGACAAAGAGCGCGCCATGGTCTACGTCAAAAACGGCAGCGACGAGGTGTGGCTCGATCTCATGGACCACGGCGGCATCGCCCACACCGACGGCAAAGCAGTTGACGACGCCACGCGCGCAAAAATGCTGGCCTCAGCGTGGGAGATGTTTTGTAACGACACGTTTTGGCTCAACCCGCTCGTGAAGTTGTTTGACGCGGGTACCACGCGCGAGATCGTCGCGCTCGATGGTGACCACAGATCGCACCGTGGCTTGAAGGTCACGTATGCGTCGGGTGGCACGACCCCCGGCGATACCTACGTGTGGATCGTCGACGACAAAAACACCGTGGTCGCGGTGCGCATGTGGGTCAGCGTGTTGCCGATCAAAGGCGCCGAGTTTGCCTGGGGCAGCTGGAGCACGCTGGCGACGGGCGCTAAGGTGGCGCTCGCGCACAAGGCCGGCCCGCTCAACGTGCCAATCGATGCTCCTGCGGGAGCAAAAACGCTGGCCGAGCTTGAGCCGGGCGTGGATCGGTTTGCGGCGTTGGTGGCGCGACGCACGCAACCTTAACCGTTAGCGGCCGCGCCTCACGGCGACGTCACCACCACGCCAACTTTTGCCACGGCGCCGGTCGCGAGCGCTGCTGTCCCCGCACCCGCGAACTCGATAAAGCCACTGCCGCCGCCGCCTGCGCCACCATTGACCGTGCCGCTGACGCCGGCACCTGCCGCGGTCCCTGTGGTGGGGCCTCCGGCGCCTGCACCCGGGGCGGCGTTGTTCGGTAGCGCCGCCGCTCCCCGCGAACCTTGTTGCGTAAGCGCGCCGCCGCCGCCGCCGCGCGCGTTGATGACGGCACCGACACCGGCGCTGCTCGCCGCCGCTTGCACGGCCACCATGCCGCCCGAGCCACCGCCACCCGACAAGGAGCCGCCCGCGCCGTCGGCAAAAATCCGTGCGGATGCCGCCAGCGTGAGGGTGCCGCTGACGGCGATCAGCAGCGCGCCGCCACCGCTCGCGGATGGCTGCGATGCCGTCGAAGGCCCACCGCTGCAGCCGCCTGCGAACGGTTGCGGAATCTGCGCAGGCCCGCTGCCTGCTAAACCGATCGCTCCACTCACGCCGAAGGCATTGCCACCCGCACCCGCGAAAGCACCGCCACCACCGCCAACCGAGGCGTTTCCTGCTGCGCCGGCGAAGGTGCCGCAGTCACTGGCGCGTGCGCCCGCCCCCGCCTCAGCGAGCGTCGAACCCGCGTCGATGGTGCCGCTCAGATTTAAATCGCCATACACCACAATCACGAGCGGCAGCGGGCCCTTGCTACGCAACACCCCCGTTGCAGCGATTGCACCGCCTGTCACGCGCAACACAACGACCGCCCGCGTTTCGATGGTCGCAGCCTCGAGCGTCGCTGGTAAACCCGCAGCGCAAACCGGTGGATCGAATTGGGCGTTGGGGGTGGTGTCGACGACCACGATGCAGCCGTCGTCAATGCTAAGGGCCGTCGTGGGTGATGGAAAGGTCTTCTCGCTCAGACCGTGCGCGATGGTGTCGCCAGCAAATCCGATGATGCACAGGCCGCCTTGGGGTGGGCACACGAAGCCCCTCTCGCGTGCGCAGACCCCGTCGCAACCGTCGCCCGGCACGGTGTCGCCGTCATCGCACGCTTCACTGTCAGAGTTGACGATGCCGTCGCCGCACAGGGCTTCTCCTTCGCCTTCTCCTTCTCCTTCGCCTTCTCCCTCGCCTCCTCCTTCACCCTCACCTTCTCCTTCTCCTTCTCCCTCGCCCTGTCCTTCACCCTCGCCAGCGACCGGTGCGCCGCGCTCGCAGCGATCGACTGTGCAGTGGTCGGTGGCGGGACAGTTGGCGTCGGTGGCGCATGGGAGCCCTAAAAAGAAGCACGCGGGAGCGGCGCTCAACAGCAGCGCGACCCCCAGCAGGTGTCGTGGCGCCAGCGTGTGCTGGCGGTCTTTTCCCTGCGCCCCTGGTTCACTGCGCGTCATGTTTTCTCCTGCGCACGTTTATCGCGAAACTACAGCCTAGAACTACAGCCGAGAGGCTGTTGAATTTTGGCGTTGGAACGTGCCCGTGCCCGATGACCGATGGCCTCACCAGTGCGGCTTCGCCTGCCGATTTACGCCTGAAGTCGCGCGATTCGGAGCAGGTTGTACGCCGTGATGAACGCTGCGTCTGCACTCGATGGCATGCACCCGGTGGTGCGCGATTGGTTCCGCGCCTTCAACCGGATCGCTATTGCAAGTATTTCAGAAACTGCTTAAGTACGGAAATGTCGAACGCAAGCGAGATCTCCCGCCATCGCGAGCAAGGGGCGCGGATGGCCGCTCCTCGATGCGGTTGTGGCTGCGCTCGGGGCATCGTCGTGCTGTCTGCTTGCGCTGATCGGGGCCGAGCTGGGACTCTCGGCGCCGCGTCTTCGCTGGCGAGCATGCGCCCGCTCTTTCTGTTGGGGGCTGCAGTTCTCCTTGTCGTCGACGGTCGACGGATTGCTCGCCGCGATGATGCCTGCGGCTGCGGAGACAAGAAGACGAGCGTCGTGCCGAGCATCACGTTGCTCCTTGCTGCCGTCGCAGTCGTTGTCGTTGTCGCGTTCGTCCCCGAGATGTTGGGTGGGAGAGGTTGATGAAGAGAGTCGTTGAGATCCTGTACTTCGAAGGGTGCCCCGGCATCGACGCCGCACTCGACGCTGTGAAGAGCGCGATGAGCGCAAGCGCGGGCGACGTCGAGCTGCGCGAGGTTGAGGTGACGGACGACGAGTCCGCTCGTCGCCTGCGCTTTCTCGGCTCTCCGTCGGTACGTGTCGATGGCAAAGACGTCGAGCCAGACGCCGAGAAGCGGAGCGATTTCGGTGTGCAGTGCCGCGTGTACAGTGTCGGTGGACGGTTGCGGAACACGCCCGCGCGCGAATGGATCGAGAGCGCATTGGCGTTTGACGGCGTCAGGGAGGTGAGGTGAGCGATGGGTCTGCCGTTGAAGATGCTTGCGACTGTATGTGAGCCGCCCGAGGCGATGCGCGGGACCGTGCGCGCGTGGAAGAAGGCCATGAAGTTCACGCCAGAGCTCGACGAGCGCGCGGAGCTGCTGTCCCTACTCGGCAATCCCACGCGGCTGCGCTTGTTCTACACGCTCGAGCGATTGAGCGAGTGCTGCGTCTGTGACCTGGCGGAGATCCTCGACGTCACGCCGTCGGCGGCATCGCAGCACCTTGCGAAGTTCAAGGCCTACGACGTCGTTACGTCCCGGAGAGAGAACCAAACGCTCTTCTACCGGCTGACGGACAAGCCTGCGGTGAAGCTCTTGAGGAAGGTCGCCGTCGGCGGAATCGAAGGCGTTTGACGTGGCGACTCCGCCCGACATCGATCGCTACCAAGCGCACTGGCTCGCCGCTCACGAAGGCGTTCCTGGCTGCGAAGTGCATGTCGACAGGACGCGACGTGGGTTGTTCAGCCAGGCCCTGCGTGGGGAAACAGCGTCGCGCTCATGCGCTTCTCTGCGCAGAACGTCGACGAGCGCCTCGGCCACATCTGCGCGCGCTAAAAGAGAACGAACGCGGCACAGACTTCTGGGTTGGTCCATGTGCGCAGCCGAGTGACATCGAATAGAGGTTGAAAGTGAATCGGCCCGGGAAGTCCGGAGACCTTTTCACTGGAGGTCCGGCCACACCATGGCTGGGCTCTGTCGCTGCCTAAAATGATCCTGCTCATACGCGCTCGGTGAAACGTAGCCAATGGGTCCGAGCAGCCGTCGGTTGTTGAACCAGTCGACCCATTCGAGGGTCGCGTATTCGACGTCGTCAAAGTTCCGCCATGGCCCTTTGCGGTGAATCACCTCGGCCTTGAAAATGCCGTTCACTGTCTCGCCCATCGCGTCGTCGTACGAGTCGCATACGCTGCCGACCGACGCTTCGATGCCGGCGTCATGCAGCCGCTCAGTGCAGCGAATCGACAGGTACCGCGTTGCCCTGTCCGAGTGACGCACACGCTGGTCGTCGTGCTGTCGTTGATGAAGCGCTTGCTCAAGCGCATCAAGTGCCAGGTCGCTGCGCAGCGAGCGTGACACGCGCCATCCGACAATCTTCCGTGAAAAGACGTCGATGACGAACGCGACGTAGAAGCCCATCACGTGGCGACGTCCGTGATGTCATCAACCCAGGGCTGGTTACGCCTGTCGGCCGTGAAGTCTCGGTCGACGAGGTCGGGTGGACGGACGCTGCGTTCGTCACTCGTCGTTGTCACTGTGAACGCACGACCTCGAACGACGACGCGCAAACCTTGTGTTTTCATCAGCCGCTCAACCGTGCAACGCGCCAAAGCGATGCCTTCGCAACGAAGCTGCCGCCACACTTTCTCCGCGCCGTAAAAACCGCCGTGGCTTTCGTCGTAAACGCGGCGCACCTCGACAGCGAGTACTGCCTCGCGCTTCTCACTGGCTCGACGGCGTGACGGCTCACGTTGTCGACGTCGGTGTTCGTAGTACGTCGACCGGGCTATCGGCAGCACGCTGCTGGTGGCTCGACCCCAAATTCGTCTCGGGGTGTTCGTCGATGAAGGCGCAGATCATTTGGGTCGGCGGTCGAGCTCCGCCTGACCGAAATACGCGGATGCTTTCCGCAAGATTTCGTTGACACGACGAAGCTCCGATTGTCGCGTTCAAGGTCCTTGAGCCGGTCCTTCTCCGTCGTCGTCAATCCAGCCCGCTTGACCGAAATCACGCTCGCAACGCTGCAGCCACTGCCGCAGCGTCTCAGGCGCGCAGCCGAGCGTGGTGGCATCGACGTGACCGTCGCCCATGGCGACTCGTGCGTGCCGTTGGTCCAACACGAGCCGCACCGATCGTTGGCGAACTTCTGCCGGGTACCTTCCATGCTTCGTCATCGCTCATTCCCTTCAAGGTTTTAAGCCTCCGGAAAATCCGGGCCGATTCAGTGCGAGCGCTGCCACGCATCTCGTCATCAATGAGGCGAAGCCGGCGAAAAACTTCGACAAGCGCAGCGCACTCCGTCCCCGAGCGCTTTGACAGCCGATAGGAGCGCGCCTTCTCTCGCGAGGCGTGCTCGTCCGCCCCCTCGGCCAGATTCAACAAGATCGACGTTGATGCCCGCCGAATTTGGTCGGCGAGATCACCGTGCCCACGACTCGCCTTTTGGGCGATCAAGTCGGCCGTCACACGAAGTCGAGCGCGACGCTGTAGACGTCGAGCCTCTCGTAATCAAGCTGCTGCATGTCGGACTCTTTTCAGGATATCCGCATGGAGCCTGTGAAATTTGCGCCGGATCCGGGCCGGGCACGGGCACGGCCCGAAGTTCAACAGCCTGCCTAGCAGGCTGACGGTGGTGCGCTTGGGGTGCCTGCCGCCAGCAGCCGAGAGATCTTGGGCGCGATGCCGTAGCGCGTTTGCAGAGCCAAAAGTTCGCGCTGGGCGTCGGCGTCAAATGCCTGCACACGCTTGGCCACGATCAACTCGTTTTTGAGCGAGTGCTCCCACCCCACCAGCTCGGTCACCGTCACTTGGTAGCCGCAGGCGCGCAGGGTCAGTGTGCGCAGCACGTTTGTCAGGTGCGAACCGAACTCGCGCCGGTGGTGCGGGAAGCGAAACAGCACGTCGTCATGACAAGCGCCAGCCTTGAGTTGCCCTGCGACCTCGGCTTGGCAGCACGGCACCATCACGATGTGGTCCGCCTTTTTGGTGATGGCGACGTGCATGGCGTCGTCGGTCGCGGTGTCGCAGGCGTGCAGTGCGGTGGCGACGTGGATGCGCTCGGGCAACGCCGCGCTGTCAATGTGCGCCGCCACAAACTCCATGCGCGCGTAGCTCAGCCGGGCAGCGCGCTGTTGCCCACGCAGCACGAGATCGGCGCGGCTCTCCACCGACAGCAAGCGCCCGGCCGCTTTGTCTTTGAGCATCAGCTCGTACACCACAAAGCCCAGGTAACCGTTGCCGCTGCCGAAATCGACGACGACAGGATCGGTATGGCGCGCGAACACATCATCGATCGGCGCACGCAAAAATCCCGCGAGGTGGTTGACCTGCTTGAGTTTGCGCAGCGCGTCTGCGTTAAGTTTTCCATCGCGGGTGAGGAGGTGCAGCTCTTGAAGCAGCGCGGACGATTGGCCGGGCGCGAGCTGCTGTTTGACGTCGTTTGCAGCAGTGGACGTACGCGCTTTAGCAAGGGTCACGCTGCGTCATACCATCGTGTGGCGCCGACGTCGCGGCCGGCGGCGGCCGCTTGGCATCGGTCGTGTGGCGGGGGGCGTGGGGCGCACCGCCTACATCGACGACGGCGACACTGCATGCATGAAACACACGCTCGCAACCGTCATCGCCGTGCTCGCCCTCGCATCGTGTGCGGCTCCTGCAGCCGACCGCACCGTGGAGGGTGGCGCTGTCGACGACTTCGACACCTCGGCCGTCGTCAAGGGCGCCATCTGTGACGCCCACGTCGGCGCGTTTTTGCATCAGTTCACGCTGACCACCTCAACACCCGACGGCGTGTCGACCGTGCAGGAGGTCAGCGCCGACGACGACGGCATCTTTAGCGTCGAGGTCTCCGCCGGCACCAACGTGCTGAGCGTTGCTAGCCCCGGCTATCAGCGCTCGTTTGTCGTGAGCGTCGCTGCTGGCACTGTCTTTGCGCTTGAGCCCTCCGACGGCTGCAACTAAGCGCTGGCCACGAGGGCGGCGCGCTGTGTTGGCGCACCGTTGCTGTGGCCGCACCTTCAACGCGGCGGCGGGTCGACGGGCCCCTGCTCCCAGCGCAGGTTTTGAAATGCATTTGACGTGGCCGCGTTAAACTGCGCGAGCCCCGCGGCGCTCAGGTACAGCGTGGACGTGCCGACGCGCACCGGGTAGCGAAACACCGCCGTTTGCACGGTGCTGGCGTCGATCTCATCGGGGACGTTGCCGGCGGTTTGCGCTTTCAACGCCGACACGATGTTGTTGCCGTTGGTGGAGGACGAATCCACCAAGCGCACGCTGGTGTTGCCGACGTTTGGATCTCCAGGACGCGACGCGACCGGCGTCGCAGTGGTGACGGCCGTCGGGCGCGGCGCCGGTGCAGGTGGCGGCTTATAGCCAGCGCTGGTACCGCGGCCCTGGCGGCCATCTTCGAAGCTGTCGACGTCACCTTGCATCGCGAGGTACTGCTGTTTGGCGTTGGCACTCATGTACAAAACGCTGCCGTTGGGCAACGCCACGCGCTCGGGTTGTGCAGCCGTCGGGTATGACGACGCGTCGAACTGCCGGTAGTCGCCGAGCAGGCCTGGCAGCAAGCCGTTGCTGACGCTGATGGCACGATCGCCGCCGCCGTCGCGCGGGCTCGGCGCCCACGGCATCGATGCGCTGCGATCGGCTTGCACGTTGACGCCTTGCGCACGGGCGCGCGCTTCGATCGCGTCGATGCGCTTTTTGTCGTCGTGCGTCACCCACACCTGCATGGTCTTGCTGGTGCCGTTGTCGAGCTTGACCGCGATGTTGACGACGTCCGTGAACGGTCGCGGCCCCGCCTCGCCGGGTTTGCCCATGTAGCAAGGAAACGCTCGGTCGCCCGTCACCATCAGCGTGCCGTTGCTGCGCGCGGGGGCAGCTGCGGCGTTGACGGCGTTCGCGGCGATGGTGCCGGCGGCTTGACGTGGCGTGATGACGCTGAACGACATGTAGAAACTCCTCGGTGGGTGGCGCTGGTGCCAGGTGAACTTCAACGTTTGTGCCAACGACCAACAGCGCGCGGCCGTCACGCCATGCGTGCGTCGGGGTCGCGGGCCCCCGGCGCCATCGCTAAGGGTGGGGGGTTGCGGCCGTGCCAACGCGCCGCGCAGGTGACGTAGGCCAAACGCGCGCGCTCACGCCGTCTCGGTTCAAAAAAGGCGCGGACCGACGGTGTCGTTTTCGCTCTGGCGTTGGCGACGATCTGACTGCGCGCGGCCGCAGGTTTTTTTGGGCATTCATGGTACCAACCGGTGTGCAGCACGCTCAGCAAATCCCGATGGCAGCGCCCCAAGTCTTAGGCAGCCGCGCCGCATGCGAGCCGTTGTTGTCGGTGCGCGATCTTCACGTCAGCTACGGCGCCATCACCGCACTGCGGGGGGTGGCGCTTGAGGTCGGCAAGGGCGAAATCGTCGCGCTCATCGGTGCCAACGGTGCGGGCAAGACCTCCACGCTGCGCGCCATCTCGGGCATGCTTAAGCCCATCAAAGGCACCGTCAGCCTCGACAACGCCAACATCACGGGCCACAAGGCGCACGCCTTGGTCGGCAAAGGCATGGCGCACGCGCCCGAGGGCCGCGGGGTGTTTTTAAACCTGAGCGTGGCTGAAAATCTCGATCTCGGTGCCTACTTGCGGCGCGACACGGCGGCGATCGCCAAAGATCGCGAGGAGTGCTTCGCGCTGTTTCCGATTTTGCAGCAGCGGTTGCACCAGCGCGCCGGCACCCTGTCAGGGGGCGAGCAGCAGATGTTGGCGATCTCGCGCGCGCTCATGAGCCGGCCGCGGCTGCTGCTGCTCGATGAGCCCAGCTTGGGGTTGGCGCCACAGATCATCGAGCGCATCTTCAGCATCCTCAAACAGGTCAACGCGCGCGGCGTGTCGATCTTGCTGGTCGAACAAAACGCCCACCTCGCGCTCGGCTTGTGCCACTACGCCTACGTGCTTGAGACCGGCGAGGTCGTCATGCAAGGTGACGGCAAACAGCTGCTCGCGTCGCCCGAGATTCGCAAAGCGTATCTCGGCGAATAGCTCGGGCCCGCACGCTGGTCGCGATGCCGCATGAAAAAGATCCAACGCAGTGCTACTGCGAAGGCCGTGAAGCCTAGCAGTGGGCCAAACGTCTGATGGCATCGTAGTCACACCGGAGTTCTCCTATGTTGCGCCGCACGATCGTTGGTCTTGCTCCTGTCACAAGGTCGACGCTGCTGGGGAGCGCCTGCGCGTTAGTGATGCTCGCGCTCGCGGCGCACGCAGCCAACGACGCTGCGCCGGCGCCGATAGCCACCGCGCCCGACGCAGCTCACGCCGCTGCGGCCGCGCCTGCTGGACCGCGCACCTATACGCTCGACAACAAGTCGAGCCTGGTGGTGCAAACGTGGAAGGAGGGTGCCGCCGCGCGCCTCGCCCACGACCACGCCATCGAAGCCCGCGCGTTTAGCGGCGAAGCCACGTTTGATCCTGCGCATCCTGAGCTGCTGTCCATCT